>JAJXZC010000425.1 GCA_021780275.1 Pseudomonadota bacterium | reverse complement strand
AATAGGCCCCGGCGCGCACGGGCGGCTGACGGCCGACGGGGAAAAATGGGCGCCGCGCGCGCATCGCGCCCCGGAGGCCTGGCTTCAGCGCGTAAACGAGACGGGCCATGGCGCGCATCCTTTCGACCGAATTGACGCCGCGACGCAGGGGCGCGAGGCGTTGCTGATGGGGCTGCGCCTGAAGCAGGGCACGCGCCTGCCGGAAGGCGTCGTCGATGCCGGACGCCTGAAAGCGCTGGTCGATGAAAAAATGGTCGAGGTGAACGACAACCATATCCGCGCGACGGCGGCGGGACTGCAGCGCCTCAACGCGGTCTTGCGCTATCTTGTGTCCTGAGATGCGATTTCATCGAAAACGTCTTTCATCTCGCCGCACACGCGCAGGTAGGTTTCGGCGAGAACGCTGAACGACAACGCCATCTGCTCTTTCAGTTCCGCGAGGGCCGGTTTTTCGTCGAGAATTTTTTGCTGGAGGATATGGCGGCTTTTGGGGAAATCGCTTTCCGCCGCCTCGACCAGTCGGCGGCAAAGAAAAAACGCGGCGTCGCGCCCGTCGGCGTAATCGATGCTGAACAATATCTGCTCGAAGTGCGGGGCGGGCACGCCCAGCGCGGCGGCGAAAGGGCTGGCGCGCAAGGAGACGCGCGCGACGGCTTCCGCCATCGAACCGGGGCCGCCGTCCGGCGCGCCTTTCCTGAGGTGGCTTATCCCGCCGTGAAACAGCGTCCAGACGTCTTTCGCCGCGTTGTCCCGCAGGTCGTTCGGCGACTTCCCGTCAAGATGCAATGTTATGGCCGGAGTCACCGCGTCCAGCCGCGCGGCGATGCGCACGAGGATGTCATGGAAGGCTCCGTCGCGCTGGAGCGAAAAAGCAGTGTCTTCGTGCGAAGTCATCAGGGCGTGATCGGTGCGAGGTACGGATATCCTTGAGGCTTTTGCGAAGACGGCGATGTTTGCGCCGCCGGTGCTTGCTGCTTTTTCTCCGGCCCGTCCATGCCCGTTTGCTCCGCGGGCGACGGGCGGATTTCAGTGCCGTTGAGCAGGACGGATCCGCTCTTCGTCAGGTCGAGGATATAAAGGCGCGCGGGCTTGCCGTTGACTTTCGAGGCGATGCCTTTTTTCTCGAGGCCGATGATCTCGCCGAGATAAACCAGCAGGCGCGGGTCGGCGTTGGGCGCGAGCGCTTCCTTCTTCATTTTGGGGATGATTTTATCCAGCCCGGCGATGGAAAGGCTCATCTTGCCGACCGCGCCGGAGGCGGCGGCGGAATTGGCGTAGACGTTGCCGGAAAGGCCGATGTCGAGAACGCCGTTGCGCGCGTAAGTGTCCTGCACGGAAAGCGACGTGCCGGTTTTCGCCATCAGTGCGGGGAGCATCATCTCGCGCGTCTGCAGGTCCGCCGCGGCCATCTTTTGCGCGGCCTTGTCTCCCGCTGGGACGCTGGCGAATTTGCGCACCGCGCCGAGGAACGTCTCCGTGATGGCCCTGAGCGGCAGGTCGGAGAGCGCGACATTGATCCTGAAATCGCGCGGCACGAGATCCGCGAACGTGGGAGAAATGAACGTGCCGCCGAAGCCGTCGAGAGACACGGTCGCGCGGACGCGGCTTTTTTCCTCTTGCGCGTTTTCGGTTTTGCCGGATATCGAAATGCGGCGCAGGAAGAGCTTCATGCCCGGTTTTTCTTTTCCGCCGGTCATGTCCGCGGCGATATCGTCGATTTGCACGGCGTCGCTGAGGTCGTCGGCGGCGACGGGCGGATTGATCATGAAAGTCGCGATGAAAGCCTGCCGCTCCTGCGGCGTTTGCGGCAGACCTTTTTTCAATGCCGCCTCTATCTTGCTTCTCAGTTTTTCCGCCGCGGCGACGTCGATGCCTTTATAAACGGCGTGGTCGGTCGCGTTCGCGATCGTGAGCGAGACGGGGTTTTTGCCCGCGGCGTGGAGCGCGATGCCGGATATCTTGAAGTTGCTGCCGCCGTTCCATTTGCCGTCATCGCCTTGCTCCAGAAAGAGATGCGATTCGAAGCTGCCGACATCGACCGTCGCGGGGATTTTTCCCGCTATGGAGATTTTTATCTTTTTGAACGCCGTGTCGAGCTTCGGATAAATGTGCGCGCCCGGCAGCCACAGGGCGGAGAAATTCTGTTCGCCGACGGTGATGTCGGCCACGGGCTTTTTCCTGGCGGTGACAAAGACCATGGAGCGCGGCAGGGCGCCGTTTATCTTCCACGACCCGGCAAGCTTGCCCGGAGCGGCGTGGAGAACCACGGTGCCGACATAAAGAAGGCCCCGGGGCTCGTCCATCACGGCGACGTGCGGCAGGGTGATTTTGTAGGAATTCTGATCCGGCGCGACGGATACCGTGCCGTCCATCGTAATGCCGCGCCCGAGCATTTTCGCCATATCGATGCGCCATTGCATGTCTTGCGCGACCAGTTTCTGGAGAGCCGCCGCGCCGGCGGCGTCGAAGGTCGCCGCGCTTGCCTGCGGAATGCCGACCGCCGCCAAAGCCAGCGCAAGCAGGAGGATGTATGTCAGGCGTGATTTGGCTTTTCGCATGGGATATCCTTTCAAACGGCGATCTTTAACTCATGGCGACATATTAGTAGAATAAAGATTATTGCAACAATACTAAAATAACATTAGGGTCAGGACTCGTCAAAATAGGGTTATGTAATGAAAACAGTCGCGCTCCTGACAGCCGTTCTTTTGTGTTTTTCCATCCGTCCGTCGTTTGCCGCTTATTTGACCGGAAATGACTTGTTGCACGCCTGCGAGAGCCGCCGGGCGGCAAGCGTCAAAAGTTGCATGAGCTATGTCGCGGGGGTGATCGATTATCAGTTCATGCTGCAGTCGCTGGGAACGGAACCGCCGACGGATTTCTGCCTGCCGCGGCATTTCCCGCTCGACAAGGCAACCGTGGTGGTCGCCGTTTATTTGCAAAAGCATCCGTCTCTACAGCCGATCATCGCCGCGGCGGCGGTGACGATGGCGCTGGCGGAGGCTTATCCCTGCGCGGGAAGCGCGCCACGGAAAAAATACCGTCATCATGGCCGATAATCTTTTCAAACTCGTCACGGACTATACGCCCGCGGGCGACCAGCCTGCCGCGATCACGCAGCTTGTCGAGGGCGTTGCGGCGAAAGAGCGCAATCAGGTGCTGCTCGGCGTGACGGGGTCGGGAAAAACCTTTTCCATCGCGAAAGTGATCGAGGCGGTGCAGCGGCCGACGTTGCTGCTCGCGCCCAACAAGACGCTGGCGGCGCAGCTTTACGGCGAGATGCTGGAGTTTTTTCCCGACAACGCCGTCGCCTATTTCGTCTCCTATTACGATTACTACCAGCCGGAAGCCTACGTGCCGAAGACGGACACTTTCATCGAAAAAGACGCCAGCATCAATGAACAAATCGACCGCCTGCGCCACGCCGCGACGCGGGCGCTGCTGGAAAGAAAAGACACCATCGTCGTCGCCAGCGTCTCCTGCATCTACGGCATCGGCGACGTCGAGACGTATCAGCGGATGATTTTGAATTTGAGCGTCGGCGACAGCGTCAACCGCAACGAGCTTTTGCAGAAATTCATCGAGATACAATATACGCGCAACGACATCGATTTTCAGCGCGGCACCTTCCGCGCGCGCGGAGACGTGGTGGAGATTTTTCCCGCGCACCTCGACGATCGCGCCTGGCGCCTGTCGTTCTTCGGCGATGAAATAGAGGCCATTCAGGAGATCGACGCGCTGACCGGCGCGAAAATGGCCGCGCTCGACGAGGTGACGGTCTATGCCAACAGCCACTACGTGACGCCGAAGCCGACGATGCAGCAGGCGATCAAACAGATCAAGGAAGATTTGCACGTCCGTTTGGCGGAATTGCGCGCGCAGGGCAAACTGCTCGAAGAACAGCGCCTTGCGCAGCGCACGCAATTTGATCTGGAGATGCTGACGGCGACGGGCATGTGTGCAGGCATCGAGAATTATTCGCGTTACCTCACGGGCCGCAAGCCGGGCGAGCCGCCGCCGACACTGTTCGAATACCTGCCCAAG
>JAJXZC010000437.1 GCA_021780275.1 Pseudomonadota bacterium | reverse complement strand
GCCCGCGCTCAAGGAAAAGAGCAGCGTTGAAGCGCCAAACGAACTTTCGGCCGACCGCGCCCGCCGGGCGGTCGGAAGCGACAGTCGGCGACGGGCTAACGGCGATCGAGCCAGCGACCAAACAGCCGTCGAGCCGACAGCCAAAAGGCGGACCGTCGCTAGTCAGCGGGCGGGCAAGCAAATGGACGGTCGCGACCGGCCAATGGTATAGAGGCACCTCGAGCGACGGGCTTGTGGCGACGCGCAGACTCGCGGAGAATAGCGCATTTCAGTAAGGCATTTTTGGCACTTTCACGCTTTCATGGTTAGCGATCTAACGGTAATGACGATGGCGCGACGAAAACAAGATAGCGATATTCCATTGCGCAGGCTTCTTGGCGCCCTTGCTCTTACTCTTGTGCGACGACAGACGCCACGACTACTTCGGATTCCATTGCACGGGCTTCTCGACCGCCCAACTCTTACTTTGGCACGACCACGGACGTCGCGATTACATCGGATTCCATTGCCGTGGCTTCTCGGCTCCCTTGCTCTGATTGGTATGCTGTTGTCGATGACGAACACGATTGGCTTCGGCATCATTATCGGAGCCGGTTTCCTAGTCATAGGCATACGCTTTTCGGATCGCCTCAGCGCGCGTAGCAGCCTCCTCGTAAGGGTCGAGATGAAGACCGAGGAGAAATTAGAGTCGTTGCTTAGAAGAAGGGCGCAGCTCGTTCGGCCCGACCCATATGGTAAATTCCAGTTCGGCAAATGGAATAAAGAAATCCGTTACTTCCTCGACGAACAGGTCCGACCTTCGTTGGAACGTCGAGAGCGCGCTGCATTGGAGCGCAATTACGACGAAGTTGTCGCGGTCATCGCAGAGAAGGTCGAAACCGCGATGCGCGATTGCCCCACCGTCACGCGGATATCCGATGATATGACGCCGGCTGAGTTTGAGAGCTTTTGCGCGGAGGAGTTGCGTCGCTCTGGATGGGATGCGCATGCGACCATGCAGAGTCGAGATCAAGGAGTCGATGTGGTCGCCGTCAAGAATGGCCGGCGCATAGTGCTTCAATGCAAACTTTATAGCCGTCCCGTCGGGAACAAATCCGTGCAAGAGATAACTGCCGGAAGAGCATACGAGCAGGCTGACTTCGCGATTGTGGTTTCCAATAACCGATATACGGAATCAGCAGAACAGCTTGCTGCAACAAACCGCGTCCTGTTGTTGCATTATCGGGACCTCCAAAACATCGACGACCTACTCAACCGCGTCTGACAGCATGCGGCGCGGAATCGGTATTACAGGCCTCCGACGGCCGAGCGTGCGGCTAGGGACGGCGCCCCCCACCCACGCCACGCGGCAATCGGCGCGTGGAAGATCGGGCAAGACGGTTTACGTCCCTGGCAGCAATGGGCGACAGGTGACAGGCGGACACGTCGCATGCAATGCCGCTTCCCGCTCTTGGCCGATCGGGCAAGAAGGCCTCGCCCCTTGGTCGCGTCGAGCGACAGGCAAATGGCGAATAGCGAGCGGCGCGTGGAGGTCGCACAAGTGGCAGACGCGCCACGCGCCGCGCCGCTTCCGGCTCTTGTCCGATTGGGCAGAACGGCCTCGGCCCTTGGCGGTAATGAGGGATGAGGCAAGCGGCAAGCAGCAAGCGGGCGAGAGGCGGTCGCGCCACGCGCAACGCCCCTTCAGGCTCTCGTCCAATCGGGCAGGACGGCCATGGCCCATTCCAGGCCATCCTTGCCGAACTCGGAAAAGACATCTAAATTCGCTTCGCTTAACCGTTGCCATTCACGCTGAAATCCAAGCCTCTGAAAAACAATCCGGCGCTATCGCGAAGCGATTGCAATAAAGGCGGGCGGGCGCTCACCAGCGGGCAGGCGGCCAAATGGACGATCGCGATCGGCCGATGGCATAGTGGAGCGTGGGCGAGACCCGCCAGAGAAGGGCGAGCTCGATGCGTTCAAGGACGAAAGGCTAGCCGTCGACCCGATAAGGATCTGTAATGAGATGGCCTTTGTTATCCGCGACGGCGGCGCTCACTGCGCTTGCGATGTCGGGCGTGCGTGCCGCCGAAGTGCATACACATATCGGCACGCTGCTAGACTATGTGGATATCTCACCTTACCTGCAAGTATGTGCGACAATTGCACGAACCCCCAATACACGTATCGATAAAATAGCTAATATTAACGGTGTACAAATTCCATTCTCTTTTCGTTGGCAGTGCATAGGTCACCGGTTATTTCTGAACGATGGTGGTGACGCTTGCCAAGACGCGGACAATACTGTTAGGTGTTTTGGCGATCCTGCGAAGACGAACTGGATTAGTGTTCCAGGTCAAGAGCCTCCTGCGAGCCGCGCACCGCCCACCCAGAGCGTTCCGAGCGGCTATCGCGCCGCCGTGCTGATCCAGTCGCCGTCCGAATCGGGCGGCGTCAAGGCCTATGTCGGCACGGTCGTCTGGCGGCGCGATTCCATCGACAGTGGGCCGAATCGTGGACTGAGCGGAGTCATCCGCGCCGACATCGACGTTCCCGACGCTGGCCTGAAAACCTCGATGACCATCGAGAAGAATTTCGATACGACGCTTTCGGCGAGCCTCGCCATCACGATCCGTTTCGGGCCGGCGACGAATTCGGCCGTCGGCAATGTCCAGACGGTCCATGTCCCTGAGATGCGCCGGGACGACGCGCCGCGCGGCGCGCCGCTCCAGGGCGTGGAGGTCGGCGTGGCGCCCAATCTCTTCCTAGTCGGACTCTATTCCTCCGCCGAGGCCCAGAACGTCGACATGATCCGCAACCTGAGTTGGTTCGACATTCCCATGCGCCTCGCCAATGGCCGGATCGCCAAGGTGACCTTCGAAAAGGGCGCAGTGGGAAGGCAGATCATCAACGAAGTCTTCAACGAATGGCAAAGCCAGCCGGGCGCGCCGCAGAGCAAGGAATAAGCAAACTCGCGGCATCTGGCGATGGTCGCGCCAAGCGCACTGCCGCTTCCGGCTCTTGACCGATCGGGCAGGACGGCCTCGCCCCGTCGGCCGCGCCGAGCGACAGGCAACCGGCGAATAGCGATCGTCGAACAACAGGCGAGAGACGGTCAAGCGTGAGGCGAACGCGCCCGCAGCCACGCGCAATGCAGCCTCTTGCTCTTGTCCGACCGGGCAAGACGGCCTCGGCCCTTGGTCGCGCCGAGCGACAGGCGGACGTCGAGCGGCGACCGCGCCCGCAGCCATGCGCAATGCCGCTCTGGCTTTTGTCCGATCGGGCACGACGGCCTCTGCCTCCGCTCGCGTCGAGCGACGAACGAACGAACGCCTAGAGGCGGTCACGCCGCTTGGCGCGCGCGATGCGCCATGCCGTTTGCCAGCGAGAACGGTTCAGGCAAGTCGGCTTACGTCCCCGGCAGCGTCGGGCGACGGCCAGCCGGCGGACGGGCAAGCGACGGACAGGCGAGAGGCGGACAGGCGAGAGGCGTTCTCGCCACGCGCCACGCGCCACGCGCAATGCACAATGCCGCTTGCCAGCGAAAACCGACCGGACAAGTCGGCCTCCGCTCGCGCATCGCGGCTTCGGCAAGGCGGCGACCACGCATCGCGCATCGCGGCGACCGGCGGCGCTCGAACGGACCACCGGCTTCGATCCCGATGCGCGTCGGGAGTCGGCCAGCCGGCGATCGATCAACGGCCAAATGGCGATCGGCCAGGCGGTGGCCGTGCGGGCTACGCGTCGCGGCAACTGGCGGCGCTCGATCCGGCCTCGATCCTGTCGGTGGTCGAGCGACGGACCTCCGGCGATCGGCCAGGCGGCGGACGAGCGAGAGGCGGGCGCGACACGCAGCTCGCAGCGATCGGTTCAGGCACGACGGGCTCGGCCTCAGCCTCCATCCGCGTCACGCGCAACGCGGATGTACTATTGGTCATGTGCTATGGCCGCACGAATTTCGACTTACGCCTTATCTCTGCCCCCCCCCCTTGAGCGGATAGGCTTCATTGAACCAGGGATCGAGCATCCCATGAGGAAAAACGAAAAAGGGCGTAGCCGTGCCGCGCAGGGCC
>JAJXZC010000561.1 GCA_021780275.1 Pseudomonadota bacterium | reverse complement strand
TTCGGCCTTTGCCAATAGACGCAGCATCATCCAGGGCGTACGCCCGCCGCTCACCGCCATGACGAAGCGCCCGCGTGACGCTGCCGCTTCGCGAGCCTCGGCGGCGACAATCGCGGCGGCTTTTTGACTTACGACACGATCGTCGGGATAGATCTCGATCTCCACCGCTCAGCTCCGTGGCTTTTCGAGGTGGCCGCCGAATTCGTAGCGCATAGCGGAAAGTAATTTGTCACCGAACGTTCCCTCGCCACGTGAGCTGAATCGCTCATAAAGGGCGCTCGACAGCACCGGAACCGGAACCGCCTCGTCGATTGCGGCCTTGATCGTCCAGCGCCCTTCGCCGGAATCCGAGACTTTTCCAGAAAAATTGCTCAACTGTGGATCTTTGACGAGCGCCGCTGCGGTTAGATCCAGAAGCCATGATGCGATGACGCTTCCGCGGCGCCAGACTTCCGCGATATCGCGAATATCGAAGTCGTATTGATAAAGCGTTGGGTCGCGCAGGGGCGCGGTTTCCGCATCGACCTCGTGTTGATGCTTACCGATACCGGCGTGGCGCAGAATGGCCATGCCCTCGGCATAGGCGGCCATGACGCCATATTCGATCCCGTTATGAATCATCTTGACGAAATGACCGGCGCCGGGACCGCCGCAGTGGAGATAACCCATTTCCGCGGTACCACCGACCGCTTCACGCCCCGGCGTACGGGCAATTTTTCCGACGCCCGGCGCCAACGTCTTGAAGATCGGATCGATATGTCGGACGGCGGCATCGGCGCCGCCGATCATCATACAATAGCCGCGCTCGAGACCCCAGACGCCGCCGCTGGTGCCGACGTCGAGATAGTGAATCCGCTTTTCCTTGAGAACTGCGGCGCGGCGGATGTCATCGACATAGTAGGAATTGCCGCCATCGATAAGAATGTCGTCGATATCGAGGTGCGGAATAATCTCGGAGATTGTATCACCGACCGCCGCCGCGGGAACCATCAGCCATATGACGCGCGGCTTTTGAAGTTTTTGAACGAGATCGACGATCGACGTGGCGCCGATCGCTTTCTCTTTCGCCAAATCCTCGACGGCCCGTGGCGACCTATCAAAGACCACGCATTGATGGCCGTCGTTGAGAAGCCGCCGGACCATGTTGGCGCCCATTCTCCCCAAACCAACCATTGCGAGCTGCATGACGAATCTCCACGTAAAATTCGGATCGACGGCGCCCCCGAGAAAGCCCTCTAAATGCGCGTCGCCTTCCGCAGACGGTCGACCCCGGCGGCTACGGCGTCGCTCTCGTTAAAGATGGCGGATCCGGCAACCAACAGATCGGCGCCCGCGGCAACCGCAGAAGGCGCCGTGGCGTGATCGATTCCGCCATCCACTTCGAGATGGCACGCGACCTTCCTTTGCGCGATCATCCGGCGAATCCGGGCGATTTTGCCGAGCATGGCCGATAGAAACGCTTGGCGCGAAAAACCTGGATTCACCGTCATCACCAGCACTTGGTCGACATCGTCCAACACCTCATCGAGCGCCCACGCGGGCGTCGCGGGATTGAGTGCAACGCCCGCTTGCCGACCCAGAGCCTTGATCCCGCGCAAGGTGCGTGAAAGGTCGTTCATGCCCTCCCAATGCACAATGAGACAATCGGCTCCGGCTTGCGCAAACTGCTCGATGAAATGATCCGGATTTTCGATCATCAAATGCACCTCAAGCGGCAGACGGGTTGCTCTTCGCAGCGAATTGACGACCGGCGCCCCCATGGAAAGGTTGGGCACGAAATGCCCGTCCATGACGTCGATATGGATCCGATCGACTCCTGCGCGTTCCGCGTCGGCTACCTGCTCGCCGAGCCTGGCAAAATCTGCCGCCAAAATCGAGGGCGCCAATTGTACGCCGCCGCTCATGTCGCGTTCTTAAACCGGCGATAATTTTTCATGAGATTGATCGTCGAACTATCGTGGCCGGACCCAGGCACGGCGGTATCGCGCAATTCGGCAATGAGCCTTTGCGCCAAGACTTTTCCCAGTTCGACGCCCCATTGATCGAAGGAGTCAATGTTCCAGATAATTCCCTGCGTGAAGACGCTATGCTCGTAGAGCGCGACGAGCTTGCCCAGTGCGTTCGGAGTCAACCGGTCCAGCAGCATCATATTGGACGGCCGGTTGCCCTCGAAGACCCGGTGCGGCACCAGCCATTCGGGCGTGCCTTCGGCCCTGACCTCATCCGCCGTTTTGCCAAGCGCGAGCGCCTCAGCCTGGGCGAAAACATTGGCGATCAGCATGTCGTGGTGCTGCCCGAGCGGATTGAGCGGCCGAGCGAAAGCGATGAAGTCGCACGGCACAAGCCGTGTGCCTTGATGCAGCAGTTGATAGAACGAATGCTGGCCGTTTGTGCCCGGCTCGCCCCAATAGATCGGGCCCGTTTGCCAATCGACGCGCCGGCCCTCCAATGTGACATGCTTGCCATTGCTCTCCATCGTGAGTTGCTGGAGATAGGCCGGAAAGCGCTTCAGATATTGCTCATAGGGCAATACAGCGACGGTCTGTGCGTCAAAGAAGTTCGAATACCAGATGCCGAGGAGCCCAAGTAGAATCGGCATGTTTGATCTGAACGGCGCCGTTCGGAAATGTTCGTCGACCTCGTGAAAGCCGGCGAGCATATCGGCGAACTGATCCGGGCCGATGGCGATCATCGTGGAGAGGCCGATCGCCGAATCCATCGAATAGCGGCCGCCGACCCAATCCCAGAAGATAAACATATTCGCCGTATCGATCCCGAATTCCTCGACCTTCTCGGCATTGGTCGAGACGGCGACGAAATGTTTGGCGATTATCTTCGGGTCGCTTCCGAGCCCTTGCAGAATCCATTGCCGTGCGCTGCGCGCATTGGTCATCGTTTCCAACGTCGTGAAAGTTTTCGAGGAAATGATGAAGAGGGTTTCGCCCGGATCGAGATCGCGCACCGCTTCGACAAAATCAGTCGCGTCGACATTGGAGACGAAGCGAAACGTCATGGCGCGATCGCTGTAGTATTTGAGTGATTCGTAGGCCATGACCGGCCCGAGATCCGAGCCGCCGATCCCAATGTTGACGACGTTCTTTATCGGCTTTCCGGTATGACCCTTCCATCGGCCGCTGCGGATGCCTTCGGCAACGTCCGCCATACGAGTCAGAACCGCCTGAACCTCAGGGACTACATTTTTTCCGTCGACCACGATCGACGCACCTTTCGGCGCGCGCAGCGCCACATGCAAAACTGCGCGATGCTCGGTCACATTGATCGTCTCGCCCCTGAACATCGCCTCGATCTTGCCGCGCAGCCCCGATTGCTCGGCGAGAGAAACGAGCAATTCGAGCGTTTCATCAGTTATGCGATTCTTCGAATAGTCGAAGTGGATGCCCATGGCTTCGACGGTCATTCGCGATCCGCGATTCGGATCGCGACCGAACAAATCGCGCAAATGGAGCCGGCTTATTTCTTTGTAGTGCTCCGACAATCGGGTCCAGACGGGGCTAGGGCCACCGCGCGATTTCGTCGATTGGTTGGTTAGGCTATTCGATTCGTCGGCTTTATTGGGTTGAAGCGGATGAAGGCCCGGATGCGTGTCGGCGCGCTCGTCATCCCAGAGACGAAATCCACCGGGAAACGCATTTGCGTTATCGCCGGCGCGACAATGCGGCGGCAGTTCATCGAGTTCGGCGACGTTGCCACCGCCGATCACCGTATCGTCTGGTTCCAGCGCGGCAATAAGCTTTGCGACCACATCGGCCACGTGGCGCTGCCATTTCTTCTTCCCATCGGCCTGCAAAGCGGCATGGCCGACATAATCCTCATAGGTCGCCTTCCTATAGGGGAGATGCGCGAGCTCCATCGGCTCCACGATGCCATCGACGATCAGCGCCGAGCCGAGCCCTGTTCCCAGTCCGAGGAAGAGCATTTTACCGCCGCGGTAGCTTCCAAGCGCCTGCATCGCGGCATCGTTCACAACCTTCACGGGGCGCCCGAACGCCTGCGCGAAATTGAAGCCTGCCCATCCTTTGCCGAGATTGTAAGGCT
>JAJXZC010000346.1 GCA_021780275.1 Pseudomonadota bacterium | reverse complement strand
AGCGCTCATCTTTACGGTCGAGGCGACGAATTCGTAGGACATCTCCGCCGCCGATTGCAGCCGCCCCGGGACGATCGAGCGCTGCGAGGTGCCGATCAGCATGACGATGCTGACGACGCCGACGACCAGCAGCATGAAAAGCGAGGCATTGGTGAAGCTGACGTCGAGCCCGAAGAGGTGAAAGGGCACGAAAGGCTGGACGGCAAACTGATGAATGGGATCCATTGCTAAACCCGTACCCTATAATCCTGCGGTGCCGTGGCACCAGTTTAAGCTTCAATCGCGTTTGCGCGCCGGCCCGGCCGCGATCTTGTAGATGTTCACCATCCCCGCTGCCATCCCCAACAGAAGGAAGAGGATGAGAAGAATCGGCCCGGTATGCAGCCATTTGTCGATCTGCCAGCCGATGAGCGCCCCGACGACGATCGCCGAGACGAATTCGACGAGCACTCGGAAGCCGAGATTGCCCGCCTCAAGCGACTGGCCGGAAAGTTCCGGCACATCCGGCTCGGTCGGGTCCCGATGCTGCTGAAGCGCGTTGGATAATTTGGAAAGCCGTTCCCGTAGGACGGCGTCTTCCTCGGCGCTTCGCCCCTCGTTGGTGTGATCGGCTCCCCCCTGGCCGCCCGAACCCTCGCCTTGTACCATCGCCATTCCGCCTTCTGCGTAGCGGGTTTGGCGCTCTATAAAGTGCCGCGGCGTAAAAAGCGAGCACGACCAGGAACGAAACCTCTGGCCGAAACGCTCTATGCCCCGGAAAGCGGCGGCAACATAAAAATGCCGTCTGCCACTGTCAAGCTACACAGGGCGTATTCTAAGGCCATGAAAGCGCAAGAATTTTCGCCATGCTTGCCGCCGCGAAGCCGGATGTGACAAAAGGCCGGGTGGGGATCAGGCAAAAGTCGGGCGATCGCTGCGCATGGCCTCAATCGATTGCGCCGGCAGCCAGGGAAATTCCCGTCCGGCAAAGTGAAAGCGCTCCGTGACCGACGCCTCTTCCAGCCCGCAAGAAACTTTGGTGGTAAGTCCAGAGGATCGGCTGTTCGACTTCGCCGATCCGTTCTGGCGCGCCGCGCGGCGTCGGTTTCCGCATCTGCTCGTTGCGGTTCTGCTGCTGCATCTGACGGTGCTTGCGCTGCTGATTCTGATCGATCAGCCGGACAAGGAGGCGGCCCCGGCAGAAAAAGAAATCCCCGTCCAGGTAATCGTCCAGCCGCCACCCCCACCGCCGCCGCCGCCGCCAAAACCGGAGCAGAAGAAGCCCGAGCCGAAGCCGAAACAGCCGCCGCCAAAGCCGCAATACGAGAAGGAGGAAAAACCCGCCTTCGACGCCCCGCGCGCGGCCAATCAGGAAACGATCAAGCGGGAGGCGCTTGACGATCGAACGCGCTCGCCCCTAAAGGCTCCGCCGACGCCCGCCAACGACACCAAACCGACGCCGAATGCGCCGAAGCCGGCGCAGGACGCCGCGCCGGAGGCGGCCGACCAGACGACCTCGCCCGAAGTGCCGAAGGACGAGAAGGATGCCGAGGCTCTGAACAAAGCCGCGCCGATCAAGGACAAGAAAGCCGCGATGCGGATGCGCAAGACCAAGCATCGCGCGACTTTGCCGGACGATGAGCGCGGCGCCGTCGCGCGCGAACTTGCTTCACTTGAACCTTCGCCGAATTTCACCTTCGCCGCTAAAACCGAAGTCTCCCCGGTCTCCGGCGGCACGGAGGATATGCGCTATCTGTCGGTTCTGTTCGGCTTGATCATGCGGCAGCGGCACTTTCCGACGCGCGTCCTGCACACGGATGTCCAAGTCGTGGTCGGCTTCTGGATCGACGACAGCGGCGCGCTGGTTCAAACCGAGATTTATCGCACGAGCGGCTATCCGGAATTCGATCATGAAGCAGTCGCCGCGGTCCGCCGCGCGGCGCCGTTTCCGCAGCCGCCCTATGGCGAGCCGCATGGTTTCATCGCGAAGATGGAATTTCCGGCGCGCTGACGCTTAGAGCAGGATGCGAAAAAGTGTCAGCGGTTTTTTCGCAAAAAATCCTGCTTGAAATGATGAGAATCGATCACGTTTATAATTTCGGGTCGGTTCGATCCGAAATCATCGTGATCTAGAATCAAAAAGGCGGCCTCTTGCAGCAACAAGAGACCGCCCGGCGGGAATGACGTCGCTGCAAGGAACCGACAGCGACGTCAGAATACGGCGCTCTATTTCGCGAGCGCGTCGGCACCGTCTTTGTAGATGCCGTCGATGATCTTCTTGGCGGCGTCGTCGGTCGTGCCCTTCACGGCCTTGTACTTGCCCGACCAAATGATGTCGGAACCCGACCCGTCGGCGACGACCTTGATCGTCGAAATATAGTTTTTGATCGGCAGCGGGCTCTTGACGATGCGGTAGGTGTAGCTGTGGCCCGTCTTGTCCCAATCCATGAGGCGTTCGACGATTGTGCCGCCGCCCTTCAAGGTGAGCGTGCGGATTTTATTACCGTACGACAATTCGCATTTGGCAACGGCGGGATGCCAATTTCCGATGCCGCAGAAATTTCCCACCTTCGCCCAGACGTCGGCGACCGAATGCGTGGACGTTGCCTTGTATTCCGACTCAATGGCGAAGGCAGACACGCAGGACATCAACAGCGCGGCCGAACCGGCGGCAAATACTAGAACTCTCTTCATCGGGCGTTTCTCCGTTTATTCCCATCAGCTCAGCTCTGGGCCTTTTCACCTTAGCCTCGGGCGCCGGGCTGTGGCAATCCTGCAAGGGTTCTTTATTCTTGGGGCGCTTCGGCAAAAAATCGCGCCGGGCAGGCCGGCGCGACGGTGGCGAATTCGCCGCCTCAGACGATCGGCTCAGTCGTGGTCGTGGTGGTGATGGACGACGACATAATGACGATGGTGCATATCGTGCCAATGACCGCCGTGATGAATGACCACGACATGGTGGTGGTGGTATTCGTCCGCCATTGCCCCCGCAGGCGCAAAGGCCACAGCCGAAGCCAGCACAATCGCCGCGATTACTTTCTTCAACATCGAGCTTTCCCTTATTCGTTATGAGACTCGCGGCCGCGCCGCGGTTCTCTCGGCGCACTATCGAAATCGCGCCATTAACCGCGGCTGAACTTGGCCGTTCGCAATCGGCCTGGGCGGCACCGATGACGCGAATGTGAGCGTGCCGCTTTGGCCTTGGACAATCCGAGCCCGAATGTTATGCGAGCACCAAAGCTTAGGGGTGACGATATGAGCGAGATTTGGTTACGCACCGGTGAGGCGACGGTTCTGGCCGCCGAAGGGCAATTTACCGACGCCATGCCCGAGGTCTTGATCGGCGACATTCGCGGTCCGGTCGGTCAGGCCTTTGCCGCGATGGCAGGACAGGTCGCCGGCCATCCACGCATGTTCGTCATCCGCGATCTCAATCAGCAGGTGCGGCCGGCGACGATGATGACCACCAAAATGACCGTGCGCTCGGAGGCCTATGTGGAACTGCTCGGCGGCATCGTCCAGGCCGCGACGGGGGATGCCATCGTCGATTGCCTTGCCGAAGGGATTTTGCCGAAGGATAAGGCCGACGATCTTTGCATGATCATCATGATCTGGCTCGATCCGCGCTGTGCGACAGATGAGACGCTCGACCGGCGCGACCTCTATCGCACCAATTACGAGGCGACCAAGCTCGCCATCTCGCGCGCCATGAAGGGCGAGCCGACGGCCGAGCAATTGATTGCCAACCGCAAGACGGTGAGCCATTACGCGCTTGAGGGCGTATTCGACGATTGAACGTCAGACGGCTTCGAGGAAACCCTCGACCTCGGCCAATTCGACGGACACCAACTGGCTGACGCCGCGCTCGGCCATGGTCACGCCGAAGAGGCGGTCCATCCGGGCCATCGTGATCGGATTATGGGTGATGGTAACGAAGCGCGTATCGGTGCGCTTCGCCATCTGATCGAGCAGATCGCAGAAGCGTTCGACATTGGCATCGTCGAGCGGCGCATCGACCTCGTCGAGCACGCAGATCGGCGACGGATTGGTGAGGAAGACGGCGAAGATCAGCGACAGCGC
>JAJXZC010000763.1 GCA_021780275.1 Pseudomonadota bacterium | reverse complement strand
ACAAGCCCGCGCCTTCCAGCACGGACTACCTGCGGTGGACCAGTTTCCGGCGGCGCTGTGGAGCCGGCTCCTTGCGCGGCGCGCGCGCGACCCGCGCAACGGCCTCTTCGGCTACGAGACAGGCGCTGGCTTCGCGCCCCTGCGCCGAGCCATCGCCGCTCATGCGGGCGCGGCGCGCGGCGTCGTCTGCACGCCCGATCAGGTGATCGTGACAACGGGCGCTCAGGCGGCATTGGATCTCGCCGCGCGCATGCTCGTCGATCCGGGCGAGGCCGCCTGGATGGAGGAGCCCGGCTATCTCGGTGCGCGGGCCGCGCTGGTCGGCGCCGGCGCGCGGCTGGTGCCGGTGCCCGTCGATGACGAAGGGCTCGATGTCGCCGCCGGCATCGCGCTCGAGCCTGCGCCCCGGCTCATCTATGTCACGCCATCGCATCAATATCCGCTCGGCGTCACGCTTTCTCTGGCGCGTCGGCTGACGCTGCTCGACTTCGCGCGTCGCGCCGACGCCTGGATCGTCGAGGACGATTACGATTCCGAATATCGCTACAGCGGACGGCCCCTCGCCTCGCTACAGGGCCTCGATCGCGCCACCCGCGTCCTCTACATGGGCACTTTCTCGAAGACGCTCTTTCCCGGCCTCAAGGTCGGCTATCTCATCGTGCCGGAGGCGCTGGTGGATGCCTTCCGCGCCGCCATCCGCCTGACGGGCCATATACCGGCGCCGATCGTTCAGGCCGCACTCGCGGAGTTCATAGGCGAGGGACATTTCGGAACGCATGTCCGCCGCATGCGCACCATCTATGC
Source organism: Pseudomonadota bacterium (assembly GCA_021780275.1). The sequence goes on along the minus strand of JAJXZC010000763.1, from coordinate 3,255 downwards.
CGCTCGCCGCGCTGCGCTCATCGACGCGGCGACGCGCGAGCTCGGCGCGTTTTTGCACCTCACCCCCTGCGAAGGCGGGATGCAACTCGTCGCCTGTCTGAAAAACGGGCTGGACGATCGCCGGGTATCCGCCATCGCCGCCACGGCCGATATTCAGGTTGCTCCGCTTGCCCCCTATTATATCGGCCTGCCCCGTCTCAGCGGCCTGCATATGGGCTTCGCCGGCATCCCGGAAGCGCAGATCGCCCGCTCGGCAAAACGGCTCGCCACCGCACTCGCCGACACGGCGCCCTGATCCGTCAGGGCGCGGGCCGAAACTCGTAGGCGCGGGCGACACGGTCTCGCCCTTCGCTCTTGGCTCTCTGCAATGCCTCGTCGGCCGCCTTGAGAACCTTTTCCGGCGTGTCTCCATGTGCCGGATAGGTCGCCACGCCGAACGACATGGTCACTCGCCCGATATTCATTCCGTCGCAGGACACGGACAAATCCCGGATCAACTCCCCCAGCCGCTCGGCCCGCTCCACCGCACTCTCCATCGGAGCGTCGGGCAGCAGAAGCGTGAACTCCTCGCCGCCATAGCGGCAGGCCGTGTCTCCCTTGCGAATATGCGTATTCAGGATCCGGGCGATGGCTTGCAGAACCTTGTCGCCGCAATCGTGCCCGAAGGTATCATTGACCTTCTTGAAGTGGTCGATATCCGTCATCACCACCGATACGGTCTTGCCGGCGTGAGCGGCGCGCGTGAACTCTCGCTCCATCGCCTGGTCCAGATAGCGCCGGTTGTAAAGCGACGTCAGCGGATCGTGCAGGGCCTCGGCCTGAAGCACGTCGCGCAGCGCCTGCTCGGCGCGATTCCGCACCGTCACATCGTTGAACACCCAGTATGCGAGGTTATCCTCAACGGTGATCACAACCTCCATGTCCCGCACGATGCCGTCGCCGCATGAGACCTGTACCTCCCGCACGGGTGAGGCCTCAATTTCGCCGGAACGCATAAGGTAGATGTCCCTGGCATGCTGCCCCATGACCTCCGCCCGGTATTTCTCATCGGGGAAGACGAGTGCTGACCAGCCATTGAGCGTCTCCATTCGCTCCGGCGGATAATGGAGCAATTCCTCAAATCGCCGGTTGGTGAAGCTGATGGCATCATTCTCATCGGTCAGGAGAACGCCAAACGGCGCATTCTCCACCATGCGCCGAAAGCGCTCTTCGCTATGGCGCAACGCCTGTTCCGCGCGTTTTCGCGCGGTAACATCCCAGAACACGCCGATGATGCCGCCGGCGCTGCCGTCGCCCTTTTTGAAGGTCGCCTTGTGGAAGATCACATCGCGGTCCGTCCCATCGCCCGCGCGCATGAGCGCCTCATAGACCTGGACGCCGCCCTTCTTCATCAGCGCTTCGTCGGCGGAGCGATAGGTCTGGGCGAGGTTTGCCGGCCAGACCTCGAAGACGCTCTTGCCCACCACATCCTTGCGCTTCAGGCCGCAAAATTCCTCGAAGGCAGAATTGCAAGCCAGATAAATTCCGTCCTGGTCCTTGACGAAAATCGGACTCGGCACTGTCTCGATCAATTTCTCCGCAAATTGAAGCTGATCCTCCAATGCCCGCTCGGCACGCACCCTGTCGGTGATGTCCCACCCGACACCGACAATCCCGCCCTGACTGCCGTCCTCCCGGAAAAAAGCGGCGCGGTGGACGATGACCTGGTGACGGGTACCGTCGGCGTAGACCACCTCGCCAGTCTGAACCTGCGGCCCCGCCTTTTTCAGCACGTCCAGATCTGCAGCGTGATAGGTGTCGGCAAGATCCTTGGGCCAAATCTCATAGGCCGTCTTGCCCAGCAAGGTGGTTCGGCTTAGGCCGCTATAGGCCTCGAACGCCGCGTTGCATCCAATGTAACGTCCCTCTGCGTCCTTGTAGTAGATCGGAGTGGGAATGGCCTCGATAAGCTGCGCGACGAGCACGTCGTCCGGCAGGCCCGGGTGAATGTCAGCCATTGATTTTCCTCAAGCGTCGTTACCGCGCTCGCGCCACGCCCTTACGAGCTTTGTCGGTCCGTATGCGGAGAAGCAACAGGTTTCCGTCTCATTCAGAAAAAGGAACCGAGATGGCGCACTGACAGGATTGTTTTCAACTGGACGCCGCCAGAGATGATGTCCGACCGGCCATCGCCCCCCTGACAAGCCCGTACCGGGCGCAACTCGCCGCGTCAGTAACGCTGACTTATTAGGTATATCCAACCTAACAAATGGCCCGGACCTAGAGAAAATACCTTATTCTCCGCCCTCCAGATGAGTCGCCACTTCGGAAAATCTTGCTTTCACTTTGAAACACACCTTCGTGTATTCGTACTATTCCTTATTTTATAATCCTGATTTTATTTTACCATGTGAACCAGTCCAAATGGTCGTGCGTAGAACTGCAACTCCAGAGAGAAATCATGCCGTGAGGCAGAAAGGGACCGGTCAAGATTGGGCCTCGAAGAATACCGCCGCTCGGTCAGCGAAAATAAGCATGCTTCCATCCTGAAGGCGGGACGCAAGCATTTTCTCGCAAACGGCTACACGGGTGCAGCGGCTGCAGAAATCGCGCGTGAGGCTGATGTCTCGACGGCTACGCTCTACAAGCATTTTTCCTCGAAAGAAGAACTTTTCGCAGCCGTGGTGAAGGATGCCTATCGCGAGGTCGAATTTCCTCCGCTGCCGGAGCATTCGAATCTGGCGGATGTCATGGTCGCCGTCCTTAACAGCTATCTTGTTCTGAATTTTGAACGTGAAATCACTGCCCTTCTGCGCATCGTCATTGCGGAAGTGCCCGCGGCGCCACAGCTCGCGCTCGATCTGTTCGATGAACTCATCACCTCCCGATACCAAAAGATGGTGGATATCGTCGATCAGTTGATCCTGCAGGGAGATTTCAAGCCCCATGACAGCCAGTTCGGTGTCCGTCTCCTCATTGGCACGATCAAGGAGAACTACATCTGGCCAGCGCTGTTCGATAGCAATGCGACAACGCCTGAGAATGCGGAGGGTTTCCTGCGTCATGTGGTGACGGATTACCTCCGCCTCTACGGAAGATAAGGCGCGGACATTCGCGGGAGGGACGAAACGATGGGGCTTGAGAACTACCGGCGAAGTGTCAGCGCGGCAAAGCACGCGTCCATCCTCAAGGCGGGCCGCGATGTATTTCTGCGCGACGGCTATTCGCACGCGGCGGTTTCCGACATTGCGCGCGACGCAAATGTTTCAACAGCGA
>JAJXZC010000457.1 GCA_021780275.1 Pseudomonadota bacterium | reverse complement strand
ACCAAACGAAGAATGACCGAGTCACCCAGCCAGCCTTCCGATTCACCCGACGCGGCCGCGCAAGGACAGACGATCCCTGCCCTGCCCCCGCACTCGCCCGAGCGCTCCATCGTGCTTGTCGGCCTGATGGGCGCGGGCAAGACGACTGTTGGCCGGCGTATCGCCCAGAAGCTGGGGCTCCCATTTGTCGATGCCGACCATGAGATCGAAGCAGCGGCTGGCGAGACCATTCCGGAAATCTTCGAACACCGGGGCGAAGCAGCCTTTCGCGAAGGCGAGCGCCGCGTCATTGCCCGCCTGTTGGAAGATGGCCCGCAGGTGCTGGCGACCGGCGGCGGCGCCTTCATGGACGCCACGACGCGCGCCAATATCGCCGCCCGCGGGGTCTCCATCTGGCTGCGCGCCGACCTCGACGTGCTGATGCGTCGGGTTTCACGACGCAACAATCGCCCGCTGCTGAAACAGGGCGACCCCCGCACGACCATGGAACGGCTCATCAACGAACGCTACCCGGTCTATGCTGAAGCCGACATCACCATTGAAAGTGTCGAAGGGCCGCACGAAATTGTCGTCGACGATGTCATCACCAGGCTCGAAGCCTGGCGCCAGACACCTGCAACCGCGCAAAAGAACGAAGAACCGATCAGATGAGTACCTCCCCCGCCGTCAGAACCGTCCGCGTCGAGCTTGGCGATCGCGGCTATGATATTCTGGTCGGACCTGATCTGATCGCGAATGCAGGCGCGCATCTGAAACCGCTGCTGCGGCGCGCGCGCATCGCCATCGTGACTGACGAGACGGTCGCCAAATTTCACCTGCCCGCGCTGAACGCAAGCCTCGACGCACAAGGCATTCGTCACGACGCGATGATCATGCCCGCAGGCGAAGCGACCAAACGCTTCGAGCAATTACAGCGTGTCGCAGAGTGGCTGCTGGAAATCGGCATTGAACGCGGTGACCTCGTTATCGCCCTTGGCGGCGGCGTCATCGGCGATCTGACAGGCTTTGCCGCTTCAATCGTACGCCGCGGCGTCGACTTCGCGCAGATCCCGACAACCTTGCTGAGCCAGGTCGATTCTTCGGTCGGCGGCAAGACGGGCATCAACACGTCACACGGCAAGAACCTCATCGGCGCCTTCTACCAGCCGCGTCTCGTCCTGGCCGATACGAGCGCGCTCGAAACGCTTCCCATGCGCGAACTGCTTGCAGGTTACGCCGAGGTCGTGAAATACGGCCTTATCAACGACCGTCCTTTCTTCGACTGGCTCGAAGCCAATCTCGACGCCATCAAGAAAGGCGATGTGGCCGCCCGCACCCATGCCATTGTCAAAAGCTGCGAGTCCAAAGCCAATATCGTCGCCATGGACGAGCGCGAGAGCAATGTGCGTGCGCTTCTGAACCTCGGACACACCTTCGGCCACGCGCTTGAAGCCGCCACCGGCTTTTCACAAAAGCTGGTGCATGGCGAGGGCGTCGCTGTCGGCATGGCGCTGGCCTTCGACCTTTCCGTCAAGCTCGGCCTTTGCCCCGGACAGGACGCCGTGCGTGTCCATCGCCATCTGGAACGCGCCGGCCTGCCCCACAGGCTTGCCGACATCACTGGTCCTCTGCCGGACGCCGACGGGCTCATCGCGCTCATGGGACAGGACAAGAAGGTCGTCGACGGCAAGCTCACCTTCATTCTCGCCCGCGGCATCGGCGAAGCTTTCATCACGCGTGATGTAGATGCCTCTGCCTTGCGCGCACTACTCTCCGAGAGGGAAGCCGCCTGATGCCTTCATTGGGACTGGGTCTCACCATTGCGCTGATCGTCATTCTGGTTGCGCTGTCAGGCTTTTTCTCGGGCTCTGAGACGGCGCTGACCGCCGCCTCTCGCGCGCGCATGAACCGTCTGGCCGAAGAAAAAAACAGGCGCGCTGCGCTCGTCCTGAAACTCACTGATGATCTCGAACGATTGATCGGCGCGATGCTGCTCGGCAATAACCTCGTCAATATTCTGGCCTCCGCCCTTGCAACCAGCGTCTTCCTCACTCTCTTCGGCGATGCCGGCGTCGTCTATGCGACACTTGTAATGACGGCAATTGTCGTGATCTTCGCGGAAGTCATGCCCAAGACCTATGCGATTTCAAATACCGATCGCTTTGCTCTGGCTGTCGCGCCGATCCTGCGGTTCATCGTGTGGCTCTTCGCGCCCGTCACGAAGACGGTGCAATGGATCGTTCGTGGCATCCTCCGCATTTTCGGTGTCGATGTCAGCGAAACGACCAATGTGCTTTCGCCGCACGAAGAACTGCGTGGCGCGATCAACCTGCATCACCGCGAAGGCGGCGTGATCAAACGCGACCGCGACATGCTGGGCGGCATCCTCGACCTTGCCGATCTCGACGTCAGCGACATCATGGTCCACCGCAAGAATATGACCATGCTTGATGCCTCCAGCAGCAACGAGACGATCGTTGCTGAAGTCCTCGCCTCACCGCATACGCGCATGCCGCTGTGGAAGGACGAACCAGACAATATCGTCGGCGTGCTCCACTCCAAGGATTTGCTGCGGGCCATGGCGAGCGTTGGCTGGAAACCCGACGCCCTGCGCATTCTCGATGTCGCTTCGGAGCCCTGGTTCATCCCCGACACGACGCCGCTTCAGGCTCAGCTCAACGCCTTCCTGCGCCGCAAGACGCATTTTGCGCTGGTCGTGGATGAATATGGCGGGCTGATGGGCCTCATCACGCTGGAAGATATTCTGGAAGAAATTGTCGGCGATATTTCCGACGAACATGACATCGACCGCACCCGCATCCGCATGCAGGCCGACGGCTCGGTCATCGTCACGGGTTCGCTGCCCATCCGCGACCTCAATCGCGCATTGGACTGGACGCTCCCCGACGATGAGGCCACCACCATTGCCGGTCTTGTCATCCATGAAGCCCGCGCCATCCCGGAAGTGGGACAAGCCTTCAATTTCCATGGGGCGAAATTCGAAATCCTGCGCCGCCAGCGCAATCAGCTCGCCGTTCTGCGTGTGACGCCCAATCGCACACGTGAACAGGAAAAGAGCTAGTCTTTCGCCGCTTCCTCGGGCGTCAATGTCTTGAGCGCCAGCGCATGGACCGGATTGCCGATCTCATCCTTCAGCACATTCGTCACCATGCGGTGACGCTGAACGCGCATCACGCCTTTGAAGGCCGGTGAGACAATCCTGACGTCAAAATGAGTTTCAATGCCCGGACGATGGCCCGCGTGGCCTTGATGTTTGTGGGACTGATCCTCAATTTCAAGGACGAGCGGCTGAAATGCCTTTTCCAGCTTTTGTCTGATGATTTCAGCGACTGTCACGCAACACCTTTAAGATTTTTAGTGCTATAATGCTTGACCCTAGCCTGTGCGACACCGATTTGCACATCCTGCTCAATTGAATATCGGACCTGACCTTGACCTCTGATTTTTTCGACAGCATCCGTATCGCACCGCGCAAGAAGCGCGGGCTCGAAGGCACCAAAGAAGCGCGCGAGGCGATGAAGGCCCGCGCCAATCAGAAGCCATGCGACTGGGATGGCTGCAAGGATGCGGGCAAGCATCGTGCGCCGGGCCTGCCCAACAGCGATCAGCTCAATGGCCGTGACACCAATTATCGCTGGTTTTGCGCCAAGCACATCCGCGAATTCAACGCCAATTACGACTTCTTCGCGGGCATGACGGCCGAGGAAGTCGCCAAATTCCAGCGCGAAGGCCAGACCGGACACCGCCCCACATGGGGCCTGGGCGTCAACGCCGCCCCCAATTACAGCCAGGGCTTCACCAAGAATGGTAAACGCGCTGGCGCCGCCTTCCGCGACACCTACGGGCTTTTTGGCGAGGACGCTACGTCAGGCCCGGAAAATGCGCCGCGCAAGCCCAAGGTCAAGCCATTGCAACAACAGGCTTTGCAAACTCTGGAGCTTGAAGAAACCGCCACCTTGATCGAAATTAAGTCCCGGTATAAGGAACTTGTGAAGCGACACCACCCGGACGCCAACGGTGGCGACAGATCAGCCGAGGAGCGTCTACGCAAGGTCATTCAGGCCTACGACTA
>JAJXZC010000014.1 GCA_021780275.1 Pseudomonadota bacterium | reverse complement strand
CGGGGCGTGCCATCGGACTCGCCTTCCCGTCGAGCTGGTTCCAGCAAGTCAATATTGGCGTTTTCACCAAGGGGCTTTATTTCGCGGATTTATGGGTGCCCACCCTCATGCTCGTCTTCTTCGGCCTGCTTTACACGACTGCCGCACGCGTCCTCCTCAGAAAGCAGGAGGCCTGACATGCGGCGTTTCATCCGGAATGTCGGCCGTCTTACCTACAAGGAGCTGCGCAGCTTCCTCGCCGATCCCATTCTGCTTGTGCTCGTCGCCTTCATCTTCACCTTCGCCATCTATTCGACGGCAACCGGCGCCAAGACGGAGGTGTCGAATGCGGCCGTGGCGGTGGTGGATGAGGATCATTCGGACCTTTCGCGTCAGATCCGCCTGGCGCTCCTGCCGCCCCTGTTCAAGGAGGCTGTGACGGTGGCGCCCGCGGAAGCGTCGCGCGGCATGGACGAGAACAAGTTTGTCTTTCTGATCGAAATCCCTTCTGGCTTCGAACGGGATCTTCTTGCCGGACGCGGGCCGACCATCGCGCTCAACGTCGATGCGACCGCCATGTCGCTCGCCGGCAGCGGTGCCGTCGATATTCAGAACATCATCACGGAAGAGGTGCAGAAGCGCGTCGCGCATACGGAGCTTGCGACCAGCCAGCCCATCAACGTCGTACTCCACAGGCTTTTCAATCCCAACTCGGAATCGATGTGGTTCGGTGCGGTCATGGAGGTCATCAATAATGTGACCATGCTCTCCATCCTGCTGGCCGGCGCCGCGCTGATCCGCGAGCGTGAGCATGGAACGATCGAGCATCTGCTTGTGATGCCGGTAACGGCAGTCGAAATCATGCTGGCCAAGATCGTGGCCAATGGCCTCGTGATTCTGGTTGCCTCCATCTCGTCGCTCATCTTTGTCGTGCATTTCTTTCTCGGCGTGCCGATCGCCGGTTCATTGGTGTTGTATGCGAGCGGTATCGCGATCTATCTCGTGGCCGTGACCGGTCTCGGCCTCATGCTGGCGACATGGGCCAATTCGATGCCCCAATTCGCGCTGCTATCTATGCCTGTGCTGATTGTGCTGGAGCTTCTATCGGGCAGCGCGACGCCGCTTGAGAGCATGCCGGTATGGTTGCAGACCGTGATGCAGTTCGCGCCCTCGACGCATTTCGTCTCCTTCTCGCAGGACGTTCTCTATCGGGGCGCCGGATTTCAGATCGTCTGGCCCGACATGCTCTGGCTCGTCGGCATCAGCATCTTCTATTTCAGCCTCTCTCTTGCGCGTTTCCGTCACGCCATCGCGACCTGAAGCAGGCTGCGACATTTCTTCGCTTTGATCGGAATCAAGGTTTTGGGAGTGCCGCGGACGCAAAGTCACCAGCGCCCCATAATTCCTCACGGCGGAATCGTGTGAGCGAGATCAATGATGTGCTCACCGTCTCGGAGCCCGCGTCCAAAAGGGTGGCAAGGCGATTTCATGCCCCCGGCGCCTCAGCAAGAGGCGCGGGCGGCATCAACAGGAGAAGTTGGATGAATATGCTGTCACGTATCACGCTGCCCGCCGCTCTTGCATCCGCGATGCTGCTCGGCGGTTGCGCCACGCATCTCAACGATCAGGATCAGGCGAAGCTCGATCAGGCCGTGAAGGATTCCGCCGAGGCCAAGGAAATGGCCCAGCAGGCGCTTACCCAGTCGCAGGCCGCCGCTTCTTCTGCCGACCGCGCGGCGGCGTCCGCTCAGGTGGCGAATGAAAAGGCGGACCGCATTTTCCAGCGTTCGCTGCGGAAGTGATCTGACGCTTGAGATCGCGAGCCGGACACTCTTCTGCGCGCCAATGCGGGAGGTGTCCGGTTTTTATTGAGGCGCAAATGAGTTGTCGCCAGGCAGTGAGACCTGAACCGGCATGCCCGTTCTTTCACGCTTGGCCCGCTCGACCGCCTGCCAGTCGATCCGTCCGGTCGCCTCTCCCGCCATATGCACGACGAGATCGTCGACATCGACGGCAGCTTCTGTCGCCGGCTTGCCGCCGGTTTCGATCGTGTCGGCATCCGATTGATAGGGATGCACCTCGACATAGAATTCGCCGTTCGACCACCCGGCCTTGATCGGCTGATTGACGACGGTGACCGGCGTCCCGACGCGCGTCATGTCGTAAAGCGCCTCGATGTCTTCAGGATAAAGCCGGATGCAGCCGTGGCTGTCGCGCCGCCCGATGCTGTAGGGCTTGTTGGTGCCGTGGATCGCATAGCCGTGCCAGCCGAGATAGAGCGCGCGTATCCCCATTGGATTGTCGGGGCCGGGTCCGATCGACTGGGGCAGATCGGGATTTTCCGCATGTTCGGAAGCCGTTGGCACCCAGGTCGGGTTCATGGTCTTGGCCCTGATTTTCGTCGTGCCGAGCGGTGTTTCCTTGCCCTCGCGCCCTATGCCGAGCGGGAAGGTCGCGACCTCGCCTTTCGGACCGAAATAATAGAGCCGCAGTTCCGGCAGGTTGATGACGATGCCGCGCCGCGGGGCGAGAGGGATGATGTGCTGCGTCGGCAGTTGCAGCCAATGCCCGGCACCCGGCAGCCAGGGATCGATATCCGGGTTGGCGGTTCTGATTTCGACATAGCCGAGGTCGAAGCGCCGCGCGATATCGGGCAGAGTATCCTCATGACGCGTCTCATAGACGGTTGTCACGCCGACGAGATCGTCCGCGGATGCCGGATGGATCGCGCCGAGCACGATGGCAGTGAGAGCGCCGATGCCGCAGAGTTTCAGAATTGAAGGCCTCATGATCCAGCTATCCTTCCGCACTCTGTTCGCTGCCGCAATCTTCATGCTGATCGGCGGCGCGGTCATGGCGACGCCGCTCGCGCCGGACGAATTGCCCAAGGCCGACCGGATTGTCGTCTGGAAGGCGAAGCGTGAACTCGACCTGATGGTGAAGGGCATCGTGATCCGCGCCTATCCGATCGCGTTGGGCAGCCACCCCAAAGGCCCCAAGCGCCTGAAGGGAGATGGCCGGACGCCCGAAGGCGTCTATGTGATCGACCGCCGGTTGCGCCAGACGGAATATCACCGCGCACTTCACATCTCCTATCCGAACCCGGCCGACCGCCTTCGTGCGAAGGGCGGCGATACCGGCGGCGACATTTTCATCCATGGCATGCCGCGCGCGTTCGGCCGCAAGGACCCGGTGCGCTTCTTCACCGACTGGACCAATGGCTGTATCGGCGTCGGCAATATCGCCATCGAGGAAATCTGGAATGCGGTCGATGACGGGACAACGATCGAAATACGTCCCTGACGCCTCACGGGATCAGTGTACGAGAAGCACCGGGATCGGTGCTCCGCCAAGCACATGGCGGGTTACGCCGCCGAAGACGAATTCGCTGAGACGGCTGTGCCCATAGGCGCCCATGACGAGAAGATCGGCCCCGACCTCCTTCGCGCACTGCAGGAGCGTGTCCTGGGTCGGACCGGCCGGATGCGCCATATAGGAAATTTCCGCATTGATGCCGTGCCAGCGCAGGTTGGCCACCAGCGCTTCGGCGGAGTTTGCCGTCTCCTCCTCGTTTTCCGCAATCGTCACGACCGTGACCTTCGCGGCGTCGGCGAGGATCGGCATGGCGGCGCTGACCGCGCGCGCCGCTTCCGGCGAAGGCTTCCAGGCGACAACGACCGATTTGCCGATCTGTTTCGGCGCATGCGGCGCGGCGAGAAGGAGCGGGCGGCCGCCATTGATAAGCATGGTGCCGGCAATGGTGCGGGCGAGCCCGCCAAGGGCGGTGACGTTTCCGAAAACGGTAAGGTCGTGGACGCGGGCCTCTGCGACGAGGATGTCGGATTCGCGGCCCGATACTTCACGCCAGGCGGCAGTCGCGGAGGGCTCTCCGGTTGGCGCAGTGGCGAGCGGCACCGCCTCGCGCTTGCAAAAGGCTTCGAAGGTTTTATGCGCGCGCTCCGTCCGCTTCGCATCCTCGCGTTGCAGCACGTCGATCAGATCGCCCATCACCATCTGCGTTCCCATGCCCATGCCCATGTCATAGCCCGCAGCCTGAATAAGTATCTGCTGCGAGTCGGGCCTGACATGCACGCATTCAAGGTGGCCCTTGAATGCGCGCGCGACGAGCACCGCGGTCTCAAGCGCAACGGGGTCGCTGGAAAAGCCCATTGTGGGCACGAGAATGGATTTGAACATGGCCTCGCCCTTCACATCGTCGCCGGGGCCGGCCTGACCGACTGCGGCCACGCCCACTGGCAAATCGTCATCATTTTGATGTGGTCGGGTCGAAGCCGCTTTGATCGAAGTCAGAAACGCGTGCCTGCGTCACTCCGCGCCTGCATATGGGGCGCGGATCACGGGACCAGAACCGCGGCGCCGGTGAGGCGGCCCGCGCGCAGATCGTCGAGCGCTTCATTCGCGCGGGCGAGCGGATAGGCAACCGTTGTCGTCTGAATGCCGAGCGAGGGGGCGATGCGCAGAAAGTCGATCGCGTCCTGTCGGGTGAGATTGGCGACGGAGAGAAGCTGCCGCTCCTCCCAGAGGATGTTGTAGGGGAAGCCTGGAATGTCGCTCATGTGAATGCCGGCGCAAACGACACGCCCGCCCTTGGCGACGGCTCTCAGCGCGGCCGGCACCAGCGCGCCGACCGGCGCATAGATGATCGCGGCATCGAGAAGCTCGGGCGGCGCTTCGTCGGAGCCGCCTGCCCAGTCCGCGCCGAGTGAGCGGGCGAAGTCCTGTGCCGCCATGTCGCCCGGCGTGCTGAAGGTGAAGACCTTTCGCCCCTGCGCTTTTGCGACCTGAAGCACGATATGGCCCGCAGCTCCGAAGCCGTAAATGCCGAGCCGCTTTCCTTCGCCTGCGAGCACCAGCGAGCGCCAGCCGATGAGACCGGCGCAGAGAAGCGGCGCAATGGCGACGTCGTCGCCGAGGCCGTCGAGCGGAAAGGCATAGGCAGCGTCCGCCACGGCATGCGTCGCATAGCCGCCATTGCGCGTGTAGCCGGTGAACAGCGGGTGATCGCAGAGGTTCTCGCGCGCCGAGCGGCAATAGGGGCATGTTCCGCAAGTATGGCCGAGCCAGGGAATGCCGACGCGCTGACCAAGACGGAAGCCTTTCACGTTGGCGCCGATCTCATCGACGATACCTACGATCTCGTGGCCGGGAATGATCGGCAGAGATGGGTCCGGTAATTCCCCATCGACGACATGGAGATCGGTTCTGCAAACGCCACAAGCGAGAACGCGGACACGAATCTCCCCACTGACTGCATGGGGATCCGGCAATTCGCGCTCGATGAGCGGCGTGCCGGGTTTTTCAAGCAGCATGGCGCGCATGGGGCCCTCGCGGTTCTTGCCGGTCCTCTCAAATCATCGTAGCAGAAGAGAGATGGCGCCAGTCGCCGACCGGCAATCGATTGTGGGTGAAATTCTCGGTTCAATCGGTAAAATGATGATTTACTTTCAAGATCACCGGCGCATTCAGGGCCGGAAAAACTTCGAGCATGGATGACGAAACTCCCCCCGAACGAAAATAGCGACATGGAAAGCCAGGCGCGCCTCGACGCGCTGCTTGCCACGGCTGTTGATGGCATCGTCATCATCGACAAGATGGGGATGATCCAGGTCTATAGCCCTGCTTGTGAAAAGCTTTTCGGCTACAGCGCCGAGGAGGCCGTCGGCCGCACTGTGAAGATGCTCATGCCGTCGCCCTATCGTCAGGAGCATGACGGCTATATCGAGCATTATCGTCAGACGCGCGAGAAACGCATCATCGGCATCGGCCGTGAGGTCGTGGGCCAGCGCAAGGACGGCACAACCTTTCCGATGTATCTCTCGGTCGGGGAAGGAAGTTTCGGCGGCGAGAGCATGTTCGTCGGCATCATTCACGACATCACGCAGCGCCGCTATCAGGAGCACGCGCTGCGCGAGCGCGAGGCGCGGCTGAGCTCGATTCTGGAAACCGTGCCCGACGCCATCGTCATCATCGACGAAGTGGGCATGATCGAATCATTCAGCCCCGCCGCCGAACGCCTGTTCGGATACGCCTTTGCCGAGGTGCTCGGCAAGAACGTCAAGCTGCTGATGCCCTCTCCCTATCGCGAGGGCCATGACGGCTATATGGAGCGCTACCGCAAGACGGGCGAGAAGCACATCATCGGCATCGGCCGCATCGTCGTTGGCCAGAGGCGCGACGGAACGACCTTTCCGATGGAACTCTCTGTCGGCGAAATCAGCGTTGGGCAACGGAGACTTTTTACCGGCTTCATCCGCGATGTCACCGAGCGCCAGAGCACCGAGCGACGCTTGCAGGAATTGCAGTCCGAACTGCTGCATGTCTCGCGCCTGAGCGCGATGGGGCAGATGGCCTCGGCATTGGCGCATGAGCTCAATCAGCCGCTCTCGGCCATCATGAACTACTCCAAGGCCGCGCGGCGGACCATTGACGGCATTGACGATCCGCAGGTCGAACGTGCGCGTGAACTGATCGACAAGGCGGGTGCGCAGACGGCGCGCGCGGGGCAGATCATCCGCCGCCTGCGCGAGTTCATCGAAAAGGGCAAGTCGAACCAGGCGTTCGAGAACCTGAACCGCGTCATGGAGGAGGCGATCGCGCTGGCACTGGTCGGCGTGGCTGAGGCGAACGTCAAGGTCATAGTCGATCTCGAGGCCGGGCTACCGCAGGTTCTGATCGACAAGATCCAGATTCAGCAGGTCGCGCTCAATCTCATCCGCAACAGCATCGAGGCGATGCAGAGCGTCGCAAGCCGCGAATTGACGATCTCGACCCGGCGCGCGAATGACGAATATGCGCTTGTCAGCGTGCGCGACACCGGATCGGGCCTTGCGCCGGAAGTGGCGGCGAACCTCTTCCAGCCCTTCATGACCACCAAGGAGCAGGGCATGGGCATTGGCCTGTCCATTTGCCGGTCGATCATCGAGTCTCATGGCGGGGAACTCTGGGCGACGCCGAACGAGGATGTAGGCGTGACCTTCTCCTTCCGCATTCCGCTCACCGATGGAGAGGGGGCCGACAAGAATGACTGACGCCCCCGTCTTCGTGGTCGATGACGATGCCGATGTTCGCGATTCGCTGCGCGCGCTGCTCGAGTCCGATGGCTTCGGGGTTGAGGATTTCGAATCGGCGGCCGCCTTCCTCGCCGCGCTGACGCCCGGCCGCGGTGTATGCCTTGTCGTCGATGTCAGGATGCCGGACATGGACGGGCTCACCCTTCAGGAAGAGATCGCCAAACGCGGTGTGACGCTTCCCGTCATCATCGTCACCGGCCATGCCGATGTGCCGCTGGCCGTCCGCGCCATGAAGGCCGGCGCCATCGACTTCATCGAAAAGCCTTATGACGACGAGTTGATGCTTTCGAGCGTCCGCAGGGCTCGGGAGCAAATCCTCAGCCAGCAGGCCCAGTCGTCGGGCGCCCGGGAGGCCGAGGCGCGGGTGGCCGCGCTGACGCCGCGCGAGCGCGAGGTTCTGGAGCATCTGGTCGGCGGACAGCCGAACAAGGTCATTGCCCATGAATTGGGCATATCGCCGCGGACAGTCGAGATTCACCGGGCCCATCTGATGGAGAAAATGCAGGCGCGCAGCCTGTCGGACCTGGTGCGAATAGCGCTTACCGCAGGGGTACAGGTCGCGAGAGCCTAGGGAAAACCCCTATATCAGTCTTTGCGAAGGCTCCTTATCTTATTTCTGTCATCCACCGAATTTCGCTCTGGAGGCGGCTTTTATGGCCAGTTCCGGGCGCGCGGTATGCGTCGTCGACGACGATGAAGCTGTGCGCGATTCCATGCGTGTCCTGCTCGAGTCCCACGGCCTGACCGTGCGGGACTATGCGTCTGCACGCGCCTTCCTTGCGGAGGTGCCCGGCGATGGCTGCCTGTTGCTCGACCTGCATATGCCGGAAATGAACGGCCTCGAGTTGCTGGAGAAGCTGAGGGCCGAGCGGGTCGATATTCCGACCATCATCATGACCGGCCGGAGTGATGCGGGACTGCGCGCCCGGGCCCAGAAGGCTGGCGCCATCGCCTTCCTCGACAAGCCCGCCGACGAGGACAAGCTCATCGACTCGATCGAGCACGCGCTCGCCGCGCGCCGGGCCTGACAGGCCTCGCGTTTCCGGCACTGCGTCAATCTCCCGCAGCGGCGAAACACCCTACGTACATTTCCTGATTTCGCCTTAAAAGAGCCCACGGCATGTTGAATGCCACAGGCAACATGAAGGAGATCGTCAAATGGCGGTTTCAGGCGGGGCGGGCGGTCGTCTCCACGGAACAATGACCACGTCGTCTTACTTGACGGCGATCGTGCTGGTGGCGGGGGCATTTTACAGCCTCGTCGTCGCGGCTAAGGCTTACGACGTACCGATGGCGGTTCATGCGTGGATATTCACGCTGGCATTCGCCGCTGGTGTTCTGGCGATCGGAAATCGCCATTTCAATGCCCTGAAGGGGCTTCCCGGCGCCGATGACGGCAAGGGCTATAACGACACGGTCGTCAAATACGGCGTGATCGCGACGCTCTTCTGGGGAATCGCCGGCATGCTCGCGGGCTTCTACATCGCCAGCGAACTGGCCTTCCCGGCCCTCAATTTCGACTTTGCCTATATCAGCTTCGGCAGGCTTCGCCCGGTGCATACATCGGGCGTGATCTTCGCCATGGGCGGCAACGCGCTGATCGCGACGTCCTTCTATGTCGTGCAGCGGACCTGCCGCGCGCGCCTGGCGGGCGACATCGCTCCCTGGTTCGTCTTCTGGGGCTATAACCTCTTCATCGTCATCGCGGCGACGGGCTACCTGATGGGTGTGACCGAGGGCCGCGAATATGCCGAGCCCGAATGGTATACGGACATCTGGCTGACGATCGTCTGGGTGACCTATCTGCTCGTCTTCCTTGTAACGCTGATGAAGCGCAAGGAGCCGCATATCTATGTGGCGAACTGGTTCTACCTGGCGTTCATCGTCACGATCGCGATGCTGCACCTTGGCAACAACCTGACGGTGCCGGTCTCGATCTTCTCGAGCAAGAGCTTCAGCGCCTTCTCGGGCGTGCAGGACGCGCTGATCCAGTGGTGGTATGGCCACAACGCGGTGGGCTTCTTCCTGACGGCGGGCTTCCTCGGCATGATGTACTACTTCGTGCCGAAGCGCGCGGGCCGTCCGGTCTATTCCTACAGGCTCTCGATCATCCACTTCTGGGCGCTGATCTTCCTCTACATCTGGGCCGGCCCGCATCATCTGCACTATACGGCTCTGCCTGACTGGGCGCAGACACTCGGCATGACCTTCTCGATCATGCTGTGGATGCCCAGCTGGGGCGGCATGATCAACGGCCTGATGACGCTTTCGGGCGCCTGGGACAAGTTGCGTACAGACCCCGTGATCCGCATGCTCGTCGTGTCCGTCGCCTTCTATGGCATGTCGACCTTCGAAGGTCCGCTCATGTCGATCAAGGCGGTGAACTCGCTCTCGCACTACACTGACTGGACCATCGGCCATGTGCATTCGGGCGCGATGGGCTGGGTGGGCTTCGTCACCTTCGGTGCCGTCTACTGCCTCGTTCCCTGGCTATGGAAGCGCGAGCGGCTCTACTCGATCGCGCTTGTGAGCTGGCACTTCTGGATCTCGACCATGGGTATCGTCCTCTACATCACGGCGATGTGGGTGTCGGGCATTCTTCAGGGTCTGATGTGGCGTGCCTATGACGCGCAGGGCTTCCTCGAATATTCCTTCGTGGAAACCGTCGCGGCGATGCATCCCTTCTATGTGATCCGCGCTCTGGGCGGTCTGCTCTATCTGACCGGCACGCTGATCATGGTCTACAACTGCTGGCGGACGATCAGGGGCGACGTGCGAGTGGGCGAACCCATCATCGCCAACGCACCTGCCAACGCCAACGCGCCTGTCGGCGCGCTTGCCCAGCCGGCTGAGTGAGGGAGAGGCACATGTCCAGATTTTCGCATGAAGTCATCGAGAAGAACTCGATCCTGCTTCTCATCCTCTCGCTCATCGCGGTGTCGATCGGCGGTATCGTCGAGATCATCCCGACCTTCCTCATCAAGACCACGGTCGAGGATGTGAAGGGCGTGCGGCCTTATAGCCCGCTCGAACTCGCCGGACGCAACATCTATATCCGCGAGGGTTGCTACCTCTGCCACAGCCAGATGATCCGTTCGCTCCGTTCGGAAGTGGAGCGCTACGGCCACTACTCGCTGGCGGCAGAAAGCATGTACGACCACCCCTTCCAGTGGGGGTCGAAGCGCAACGGGCCCGATCTCGCGCGTATCGGCGGCAAGTATTCGGACGAGTGGCATCGTCTGCATATGGCCAATCCGCGGCAGGTCGTGCCGGAGTCGGTGATGCCGGGCTATCCTTACCTCGCCAAGACCCCGCTCGATTACACGCATATCGCCGACGACATGAAGGCGCTGCGCGTGACGGGTGTTCCTTACACGGATGAGGAGATTGCCAACGCGAAAGCGGATCTCGAGGCGCAGGTCAACCCCGATGCTGATGTCACGGGCCTCGCGGCGCGCTATCCCAAGGCCGTCATCCGCAACTTCGACGGCAACCCGCAGGTGGTCAGCGAACTCGATGCGCTGGTGGCTTATCTCCAGATGCTCGGGACGCTGGTCGATTTCAACGCCTATGACAGCGCCAACTTCAAGCAGTGAGCACAGCCATGACACATCAGGAAATATCGGCTCTCGCCGGAACCTGGGGACTGGTGCTTTTCTGCGTCGTGTTCCTCATTGCCGTCGGCTATGCGCTTTGGCCGTCGAACAAGCAGACATTTGAGCGGCTGGCACAGCTGCCGCTCAATGACGATCATGAAGGGGGCGCGCAATGAGCACGCAGAAGCACACGGACGAAATCTCCGGCGTTGAAACCACGGGCCACGAGTGGGACGGCATCAGGGAGTTGAACAATCCGCTGCCGAAGTGGTGGATTTACACCTTCTATGTCTGCATCCTCTGGTCGCTCGTCTATTGGGTCATCTTCCCGGCCTGGCCTTATCTTTCGAGCGGTGGCTGGAAGCACACGGCCGGTTCATACGGCTATACGCAGCGCGGCGAAGTGTCGGCCGAGCTGCAGAAGGTCGCCGAAGGCCGCGCCGTGTTCATGAAGCAGATCGACGCGATGCCGATCGAGGATATCGCGAAGAACGACAGCCTCATGGAAGTGGCGCTTGCCGGTGGCAAAGCCACGTTCGCCGACAACTGCGCGCCCTGCCACGGTTCGGGCGCGGCGGGTGGCAACGGCTTCCCCAATCTCAATGACGACGATTGGCTCTGGGGCGGCAAGCTCGCCGACATCCAGACCACGCTGACGCACGGCATCCGCTGGGAGGCCGATGCCGATACGCGCCAGAACATGATGCCCCGTTTCCTCGACGACAAGATGCTGACGCGCGAGCAGATCAACGACGTGGCGGAATACGTGCTGTCGTTGAGCAACAAGGCGGACGATGCTGCGGCTGCCACGCGTGGTAGCGAAGTATTCGCGGCAAATTGCGTCTCCTGCCATGGCGCCGACGCGAAGGGCAATCAGGAGCTCGGCGCGCCGAACCTGACCGATGCGATCTGGCTCTATGGCGGCGACAAGGCCACCATCGTTACGACGCTCTCGCATGGTCGCGGCGGCGTGATGCCGGCCTGGGGCGCGCGCCTTCCGGGTTCGACCATCAAGGAACTGGCCCTTTACGTCCATTCGCTGGGCGGCGGCAAATAAGCGGCGTGAGTTTCGCGCCGAAGGAGTGAGTGAGTTATGAGCGAACCCGCCACGAATCTTGAAAACCTGGTGGCGGAGGCTGTTGGTACAGCCTCCGCCGCTTCCTCTTCCGCGCTGAATGACGACAGCGCGGTCGCAGTGAACTCACAGTTGAACCGGCCTCTTTACCAGAGCCGGATCAAGGTTCAGCCGAAGCTGGTTCACGGCACCTTCCGCCGCATCAAGTGGCTGGTCATGGCGCTCACCCTGTCCGTCTACTATGTGACGCCGTTCATTCGCTGGAACCGGGGACCGGGCATGCCCGACCAGGCGGTCCTGCTCGATTTTCCCGCGCGGCGCTTCTATTTCTTCTTTCTGGAAATCTGGCCACAGGAATTCTACTACGTCACCGGCCTGCTGATACTCGCGGCGCTCGGCCTCTTCCTTGCGACCAGCGTCGCTGGTCGCGTGTGGTGCGGCTATACCTGTCCGCAGACGGTCTGGACCGATCTTTTCGTGTTTGTCGAACGCCTCTTCGAAGGCGATCGTTCCGCTCGCATCAGGCTCGACAAGGAAGGCTGGAGCGTCGGCAAGCTCGCGCGCAAGGTGGGCAAGCATGCAGTCTGGCTCCTCATTGCGATCCTTACCGGCGGCGCCTGGGTTTTCTATTTCGCCGACGCGCCGACGCTGGCCATGCAGATGGTCACCTTCTCCGCGCCGATGACAGCCTATATCTTCGTTGGTCTTTTCACAGCCACGACCTATACGCTGGGCGGCATCGCCCGCGAGCAGGTTTGCATTTACATGTGCCCGTGGCCGCGTATTCAGGGTGCGATGTTCGACGAGGAGTCGCTTCTCGTCAGCTACAAGGACGATCGCGGCGAGAAGCGCGGGCCGCACAAGAAGGGCACGAGCTGGGAGGGACGCGGCGACTGTATCGATTGCGGTCAGTGTGTGGCCGCTTGCCCGATGGGCATCGACATTCGCGATGGCATGCAGCTCGAATGCATCCAGTGCGCGCTTTGCATCGATGCCTGCGACGAGATCATGGACAAGGTCGGGCGTCCTCGTGGCCTTATTGGCTATGATACGTTGAACAATCACGACCGCCGCAAGGCGGGCGAGCCGCTGCGTTTCAGGATCATTCGTCCGCGCACTATCGTTTATGCGGCGGCACTGCTGA
Source organism: Pseudomonadota bacterium (assembly GCA_021780275.1). The sequence goes on along the minus strand of JAJXZC010000014.1, from coordinate 3,448 downwards.
TCGTCGCGGCCATCATGGTCGTCGCTCTTGCCAGCCGCGAGACGCTGCAGCTTGCCGTGCTGCGGGACCGCAATCCGCTCTTCGTCACACTGTCCGACGGAAGCATCCGGAACGGTTACGGCATCAAGATCATCAACAAGGACACCGCAGCGCACGTTTTCCATGTCACGATCGAGGGACTGGAAGGGGCGCGTCTCGCGGGCCTTTCCGCTGACGAAGTCAATCCGACCGAGATTGCCATCGGCCCCGACGCGCTCAAGAATGTGCGCTTCTATGTGAGCCTGCCCAAGGATCGTCTCTCGGCTCTTGATCACGGGCTCGCGGAGCTCAACTTTGTCGTAACCGACGAGACCGGACGGCACACCGTTAGAGAGACCACTTTCAGAGGACCGGACCAATGAGCATCGAGGATTCTGACTACCGTCCAACAGAACGCTTCGGGAAGCTTACAGGACGCCATGTCCTGGTCATCATGATCCTCAGCTTCGGCGTGATCATGGGGGTCAACGGCCTCTTCATCTATGAAGCGCTCTCGACTTTCGACGGCATCGAGGCCGACGACGCCTATCAGCGCGGTCGTGCCTACAATAAGGACCTTGCCGCGATGGATGCCCAGAAGGCGCTGGGCTGGAAGGCGGAGCTGTCCGAACCGGCGAGTTCGTCGGACGGCGTTACCCATCTCGCCGCGCGCTTCACCGACAGGCAGGGCGCGCCGCTCTCCGGGCTCAAGGTCAACGCGACCTTCTTCCGCCCGGTCATGGTGGGCGTCGACCAGACGGAGCTTCTGCGTGAAACCGCACCTGGCCGCTACGAAGGCGACTTCAAGCTTCGCTATGACGGCAACTGGCTCATCCGGCTTGCCGCGCTTGGCCCGAAGAATGAAAAATTCGCCCAGGAAACCCGAGCCTTCATCAAGCCGGCTCGTTAAGCGCTGCAAGGCCCGGAGGCCCAAATGAGCGAAGCCGCAAGAGACACAGCCGGAGCGACGGAGGCGGTTTCGGTCACGCGTGCCGATCCCGGTCTTTTCGTGCGTGTCGATGCGGGGAGCCGCGAGGCGAAGCTCGACCTCGTCGTGCAGTCCATGCATTGCGCGGGTTGCATGCGCCGCATCGAGCGCGCGCTGGGCGAGCTTGACGGCGTTTCTTTCGCACGCGCCAATCTCTCGACGAAACGTGTCGCGGTGAGGTGGGATTCCCGGCGGCTGAAGCCTGCCGCCATTGTCGAAAAGCTTGCCTCCATCGGCTTCGAGGCCGTGCCCTTCGACCCCAAGCTTATCGGCGCGCTCGACGAGAACGAAGGCCGCAAGCTGTTGCGCGCGATGGGCGTTGCGGGTTTTGCGGCCGCCAATGTCATGCTGCTTTCGGTTTCCGTCTGGGCCGGACTCGTCAGCGACATGGAGCCGGAGACGCGGGCGCTTTTCTACTGGATATCTGCGCTTATCGCCTTGCCGGCCATCGTCTATTCCGCGCAGCCCTTCTTTCGTTCAGCCTTCGCGGCCTTGCGCAATCGCCAGATGAATATGGACGTGCCGATTTCGCTCGCGGTGACGTTGGCGACCGGCATGAGCCTCGTGCAGACGATCGTCAATGCGGAGCATGTCTATTTCGACGCGAGCATCACGCTGCTTTTCTTCCTTCTGATCGGCCGCTATCTCGACGTTCAGGCGCGCAACCGCGCCTGCGAGGCGGCGCAGAACCTGCTCGGGCTCCGCGCCGTCGCGGCGACGGTGATCGATGCCGACGGATCGCAACGCTCTCTTCCCGTCGAAGCGCTTGAGCCCGGCATGGTGGTCACCGTCGCGGCGGGCGCGCGCGTGCCGGCTGACGGTGTCGTCGCGACCGGCATCAGCGATATCGATACGAGCCTCGTGACCGGCGAGAGCCTGCCGGAGGTGGTGCGCCCGGGCGCGCATGTCTTTGCCGGTACGCTCAACATTACCGCGCCCGTGCAGGTCACGGTGACGGCGCGCGACGAGCATTCGCTGCTTGCCGAGATCGTGCGGCTCATGGAGGCTGCCGAGCAGGGCCGCTCCGCTTATGTGCGTATCGCCGACCGCGCCGCTCGCATCTATGCGCCCTCCGTTCACGTCATGGCGCTTGCGACCGTGCTTTTCTGGCTTGCCATGGGATCGGGTTTCGTCACCGCAGTCACCAATGCGATTGCCGTGTTGATCGTGACCTGCCCCTGCGCGCTGGGTCTCGCGGTGCCCGTGGTGCAGGTCGTTGCGACCGGCAGGCTCCTGAAGCACGGCATTCTGCTCAAGGCTGCGGACGGGCTCGAGCGTCTCGCGGAAGTGGATACGATCGTTTTCGACAAGACGGGCACTTTGACGCTTGGCCGCCCGCGGCTTGTCGACGAAGCGGTTTCCGCCACCGATCTTTCCGTTGGCGCAGCGCTTGCGCGGGCCAGCCGCCATCCGCTCTCCCGTGCCCTTGTCGAAAGCGCCGGTGCGAAGCCGCTCCCCGTTCTCTCGGATATTCATGAGGAACCGGGGCAGGGGCTCGAAGGGCATCTTGGCGAAGAAGTGGTCCGGCTGGGTAGCCGCGAATGGGTCGGTGCGCCAGCCTTCGACGACAATGTGCATGGCGGCCCGGAACTCTGGTTGCGGCGCGGCACGGCTCGGCCCTCCTGCTTCCGTTTCATGGATCAGCTTCGCCCCGACGCAATCGAAACCATTCGCACGCTCAAGGCGCTCGGCTTCTCCATCGAGCTTCTGTCGGGCGATCGCGAGCCTGCCGCTCGCGCCGCGGCCGAAGCGCTCGGCATTTCCGCCTGGCGCGCAGGCGCCCGGCCCGACGCCAAGATCGAGCGGCTCAAGGAACTCGCCGCAGAGGGACACAAGGTATTGATGGTTGGCGACGGCCTCAACGACGCGCCCGCTCTCCGCATGGCGCATGTTTCCATGTCGCCTGCTGACGCGTCGGATATCAGCCAGACAGCGGCGGATTTCATCTTCCAGGGTGCGAAGCTCGGGGCGGTGATCGAGGCGGTCGAGGTGGCGAAAAAATCGCGGCGTCTTGTTTTCGAGAACTTCGCGCTGGCCCTCGCCTATAATGCGGTTGCGATCCCGCTTGCTTTCGCGGGCTTCGTGACGCCGCTTATCGCCGCTGTGGCGATGTCCACTTCGTCAATCACGGTGACGTCGAATTCATTGCGCCTCGGGCGGGTTCGGAAGGCAAGCTAATGGATATTCTCGTCTATCTGATGCCTGCGGCGCTGTTCCTCGGCTTTCTGGGGCTGCTCGGCTTTCTCTGGTCGCTCAAGTCGTCGCAATATGACGATCTCGACGGCGCCGCGGAGCGCATCCTCTATGACGACGAGGATTTGCCGCGTCGTTGACGTGAAAAGGGGCGCCGCCTAAACGACGCCCCTCGCCGGGGCGCAACGCTGCTTCGGCCGGGAAACGCGGGTGTAGCTCAGTTGGTTAGAGTGCCGGCCTGTCACGCCG
>JAJXZC010000483.1 GCA_021780275.1 Pseudomonadota bacterium | reverse complement strand
GCGCGCAATGTCGACAAGAAGCTGGTGGCTGATGTTTCGCTCTTCGACGTCTTCGAAGGCGGCGCGCTAGGAGACGGCAAGAAATCGCTGGCGATCGAGGTGACCTTGCAGCCGGTCGAGAAGACGCTGACCGACGAGGACATCGAGGCGGTGTCGAAGAAGGTCATCGCCGCGGTTGAAAAAGCCACGGGTGGCACGCTGAGGAGCTAGAACTCGTGAACTTCGAGGCTTATGAACTCGATAGAATAGACGGCGAGGGCCGCGACATCGTGCTCCGGGGGCGGAGCATCGGGCGCGGCCCTTCGCTTGTCATGCTGGCCTCTCTGGGGCGGCCCGGCACCGACTTCGACGAAGTGGCGGCAAGGCTCGCGAACGCAGGATACCGCGTAACCTTGCCGGAACCGCGTGGGTTCGGCGGCAGCACGGGCCCGATGGATGGGCTGACGCTCCACGATCTGGCGGAAGACGTTGCCCATGTCATCGAGCATGTGGCCGAGGGGCCGGTGGCGCTGGCCGGCCACGCTTTCGGCAATCGCCTTGCGCGGACGACGGCGGCGGACCGGCCCGAACTCATCTCCAAAATCATCCTGCTTGCCTGTGGCGGCCTCATCGAAATGCCGGAGGAGGCGCGCAAGGCGCTGATCGGCTGCTTCGATGAAAGGCTCTCGCCCGAAGAACATATCGAATGCGTCGGCTACGGGTTCTTCGCCAAGGGTAACGATCCCGAAGTCTGGCGCGGCGGCTGGTCGCTGCCGGTCATGCTGATGCAATCCTCGGCTGTCGGTCGCACGGCGGTGGAGGACTGGTGGGAGGCCGGCGGCCAGCCCATGCTGGTGGTGCAGGCGACGGAGGATGCAATCGCGCTTCCCGCCAACGCGCATGACCTGAAGGCGCGCCTCGGTGAGCAGGTGACGCTGGTGGAACTGCCGCATGCGGGCCACGCCATGCTGCCCGAACAGCCGGAGCTGATCGTGGACGCGATCAGAGACTTTCTGCGCTGACGGCGGAAAGTAAAACTTATCCTCCACCTCTCCCGACCTCCTATATCCTGCGTGAAGGCAGGAGGAGACGGGCATGGAACTCAAGACGATCATCTACAAGGTTGTGGACCTGATCGCGACGATCACGTTGTCGAGGCCGAAGCGGCGCAACGCCTGGACGGGCCGCATGCACACCGAATATCGGTGGGCGCTGGAGCAGGCGGACAAGGACCCCGCCGTTCGCGTCATCGTGGTGACAGGCGACCCGGAGGGGGAGGCTTTCTGCGCGGGCGCCGATCTCGGCGCGCTGGAAGGCCATTCTGAAAAGGGCCGATACGATCCCGGCATCACAGAGGACATTGCCCGCCCCGGTTATGGCGTCGCGCCCGAGTTCGACGCGACATTCGCCTATCATTTCGGGCTGACGAAGCCGGTCATCGCGGCGATCAACGGGGCGGCGGCGGGCGTCGGGCTGGTGCTTGCCGCCTATGCCGATCTCCGCTTTGCCGTGCCGGGGGCGAAATTCACCGCCGCTCATGGCCGCTTCAACTTCCCGGCGGAATACGGGCTTTCCTGGCTGCTACCCCGCATCATGGGGCTCTCCCATGCGAACGACATATTGCTCTCGAGCCGGGTTTTTACCTCCGAAGAGGCGCTGTCCATGGGGCTCATCAACAAGCTCCTGCCCCCGGCGGAGCTGATGCCCTTCGTGATGGATTATGCGAAGCGCATGGCCGAGGGCGTCTCACCAGGCTCGCTCCGGGTCACGAAGAACCAGATCTACACCGACCTTCATCGCGATGCGGCCAGCGCCGTCAACGAGGCCGAGCGGCTATTGTCCGAAATGGCGACCCATCCGGACTACAAGGAGGGGGTGAAGGCCTGGATGGAGAAGCGGAAGGCCGACTGGCAGGGCTGAGGGGTGACGCCCCCAAGGGCCTCCCCATCATTGGCTTAAATCCCTTGCCAGTGCTATATGAGCGCGCCTGAGTGTAGAGAGCCCATGACAGACCTCGCCCATATCCGCAATTTCTCCATCATCGCCCATATCGACCACGGGAAATCCACCCTGGCCGACCGGCTGATTCAGCTCTGCGGCGGCCTCGAAGCCCGTGAGATGAAGGAGCAGGTCCTCGACTCGATGGATATCGAGCGCGAGCGCGGCATCACGATCAAGGCTCAGACCGTCCGCCTCGACTACAAAGCCCAGAATGGCGAGATGTATGAGCTGAATCTCATCGACACGCCCGGCCATGTCGACTTCGCCTATGAGGTCAACCGTTCGCTTGCCGCCTGCGAGGGCTCGCTCCTCGTCGTCGACGCGAGTCAGGGCGTGGAGGCTCAGACGCTGGCGAATGTCTATCAGGCGCTTGAGGTGAACCACGAGGTCGTGCCGGTTCTGAACAAGATCGACCTGCCCGCCGCCGACCCCGAAAAGACGCGCCAGCAGATCGAGGACGTGATCGGCCTCGACGCTTCGAACGCGGTGGAGATTTCGGCGAAAAGCGGCATTGGCATTCCCGATGTGCTGGAAGCGATCGTCAACCGGCTTCCCGCGCCCAAGGGCGATATCAAGGCGCCGCTGAAGGCGATGCTGGTCGATAGCTGGTATGACAGCTATCTCGGCGTCGTCGTCCTCGTGCGTATCATCGATGGCGAGATGAAGAAGGGCCAGCGCGTGCTGATGATGGGCACGGGCGGCGTCTACACGCTCGAGCAGGTTGGCATCTTCCGCCCGAAGCGCGAAAACGTCGCGAGCCTGACGCCGGGTGAGATCGGCTTTTTCACGGCCTCGATCAAGGAAGTGGCCGATACGCGCGTCGGTGACACCATCACCGAGGAACGCCGGCAATGCGCCGCGCCGCTCGAGGGCTTCAAGCCTGCGCAGCCCGTCGTTTTCTGTGGTCTCTTCCCGGTCGATGCTTCCGAGTTCGAGGATCTGCGCGAGGCGATGGGCAAGCTGCGCCTCAACGACGCGAGCTTCGAGTATGAGATGGAAACCTCTGCGGCGCTGGGCTTCGGCTTTCGCTGCGGCTTTCTGGGGCTTCTTCACCTCGAAATCATTCGCGAGCGCATCGAGCGCGAATTCAATATCGACCTCATCACGACAGCGCCTTCGGTCATCTATCATCTGCACATGACGGACGGGACGGTGCAGGAAATGCACAATCCGGCCGACATGCCGGACACGATGAAGATCGACCATATCGAGGAACCCTGGATCAAGGCGACGATCCTGGTGCCTGACGAATATCTGGGCTCCGTGCTGAAGCTCTGCGAAGACCGGCGCGGCCATCAGGTCGACCTCACCTATGCCGGTTCGCGCGCCATGCTCGTCTACCGCCTGCCGCTCAACGAGGTCGTGCTCGATTTCTACGACCGGCTGAAGTCGGTGAGCCGCGGCTATGCGAGCTTCGACTATCACATCGAGGGCTATGAAGAGGGCGACCTCGTCAAGATGACCATTCTGGTCAATGACGAGCTGGTCGACGCGCTTTCGACCATCGTGCATCGCAGCCGCGCCGAGCAGCGCGGCCGCGCGATGTGCGAGAAGCTGAAGGACCTCATCCCGAAGCACCTCTTCAAGATTCCGATCCAGGCGGCCATCGGCGGGCGTATCGTGGCGCGCGAAACGATCGCCGCCATGCGCAAGGACGTGACGGCCAAATGCTATGGCGGCGACATCAGCCGCAAGCGCAAGCTTCTGGACAAGCAGAAAGAGGGCAAGAAGAAGATGCGGCAGTTCGGCCGCGTCGACATCCCGCAGGACGCCTTCATCGCTGCGCTGAAGATGGACGAGAACTGATTGCCGTCACCGGGCGCTGCACCGGCGCCGGAATGTGAAAAAGCCGCCCCCGATGAAGGGGCGGCTTTTTTCTTTCGGTGTTCTCAGCCGCGGGTGATGCGGATGAGGCCGGCGATGACGATGCCGACGACGCCGAGGACCGCCCAGGCCGGATAGCTGAAGGCGGTGTCCAACGGGCCGGAAATGGCGCCCGCATGGGCGGTCACCCAGCTGAGGAAGGCGTCGAGCGACGACTTGTGCAGCAAGGCCCAGAGCTCGGCGAATGAGCGGATTTCGACCTGCCCCGATTCAAGCGACCG
>JAJXZC010000367.1 GCA_021780275.1 Pseudomonadota bacterium | reverse complement strand
CATGCCGCTATAGATAGCATGAAGATCGGTGCCCTTGGGCGGATTGCTCAGGATGCGCTCGAAGCCCAGCCAGTAATAGGGGTTGTTGCGGGCGTCGATCCGCTCTTCGACGCGGACGAGCGACTGGTCGCGCTTGCCCTGCGCGGTCACTTCGATGCCCTTGACGGCCGAGGCCGCCACATCGGGGAAGTTGATGTTGATGAGCACTTCCTCGGGCCAGCCCGCCTTGACGAGCTTCTCGATGATGCCAGGCGCGTAGTGTTCCGCCGTCGCCCATTTCACCTGATGGCTTTCGCCGAAGCCGAAGGCCTGGCTCAGCGCGATGGAGGGAATGCCGAGCTGCGTGCCTTCCATCGCGGCGGCGATGGTGCCGGAATAGGTTACATCGTCGGCGATGTTCTGGCCGCGATTGATGCCGGAAAGAACGAGGTCCGGCTGCCGGTCCTTGATGATGTGGCGAACGGCCATCAGTACGCAGTCGGACGGCGTGCCCTTCACCGCGAATTTGCGCGCGTTCAACTGCCGGATGCGGAGCGGGTTCGCGAGCGACAGCGAATGCGCCGAACCGCTCTGTTCCTCTTCAGGCGCCGCGATCCATACGTCGTCCGACAGCTTTTGCGCGATGCGCGTCAGCACTTGCAGACCGGGCGCATGGATGCCGTCATCATTGGTGACGAGGATGCGAAGGCCCGGCTTCGATGTCGCTTTCTTCCTAGCCATTGGCGGAGATCACTTCCTGCCCGCCCATATAGGGCCGGAGCACCGAGGGAATGGTGATGGAGCCATCCGCCTGCTGATAATTTTCGAGAATGGCGACGAGCGTGCGCCCGACAGCGAGACCGGAACCGTTGAGCGTGTTCACGAAGCGCGTGTTCTTGCTGTCGGCCGGGCGATAGCGGGCCTGCATGCGCCGCGCCTGGAAATCGCCGCAGACCGAGCAGGACGAAATCTCGCGGAACATGTTCTGCCCCGGCAGCCAGACCTCGATGTCGTAGGTCTTGCGCGACGAGAAGCCCATGTCGCCCGTGCAAAGCGTCACCACGCGATAATGAAGGTCGAGCGCCTTCAGCACGCCCTCGGCACAGGCGAGCATGCGCTCATGCTCCTCGTCGGCCTGTTCCGGCGTCGTGATCGAAACGAGTTCGACCTTGGAGAACTGGTGCTGTCGGATCAGGCCGCGCGTATCGCGTCCCGCCGAGCCCGCCTCGGCGCGGAAGCATGGCGTCCAGGCGGTGAGGCGCAGCGGCAGTTCATCCTCCGACAGAATGCTCTCACGGACGAGATTGGTGAGCGAAACCTCGGCGGTCGGGATCAGCCAGTAGCGATCCTGATCCTCCCTGCTCTGCCCCTTGAAGACGGCGAACTGGTCGTCGGCGAATTTCGGAAGCTGCGCCGTGCCATACATGGTGCTGTCTTTGACGAGCAGCGGCGGGTTCACTTCCGTATAGCCGAACTCGCCGGTGTGGAGGTTCAGCATGAAATTGCCGATGGCGCGCTCGAGCCGGGCAAGCTGCCCCTTCAGCACGGCGAAGCGCGCGCCGGAGAGTTTTGCCGCCGTTTCGAAATCCATGAGGCCGAGGGCCTCGCCGAGATCGAAATGCTCCTTCGGGGCGAAGTTCATCGCGCGCGGGGTTCCGTGGCGGCGATATTCGACATTGGCCGTCTCGTCGGGGCCGACGGGAACATTGTCATAGGGAATGTTCGGAATGGCACCGAGTTCGCGGTCGAGTTCGGCGCTGATCGCCCGCTCCTCATCCTCGCCTGCCTGAATCTTTGCCTTCAGATGCGCGACCTCGTCGAGGAGCTTCTGGGCGAGCGCCTCGTCCTTCTTCGCCTTGGCGGCGCCGATCTGCTTCGAGGCGTCATTCCGCTGCTGCTGCATCTCCTGCAGCGCGGCGATGGTCTTGCGGCGGCGCTCGTCGATCTCGATCAGCCGCGCCGACTGGGGCGGCAGGCCGCGCTTGGCCAAGCCGGCGTCGAAGGCCTGAGGATCGTCGCGGATGATCTTGATATCGTGCATGGAGTCCGTCGCGGATAGGGAGTTCGGGCGGGCTTCTGTATACGCGGAAGGGTTGGGAGCGTCCAGATGAGGCGGCTCCGGGCGCGATCAGGCCCCTTCCGTCGCCTCTTCCTCGTCCCCGTCCTTTGCTTCGGCGATCCGCTTGTTCCGTTCGACCAGCTTCACCGCCCCGATGGAGAGCAGGTAAAGCAGGAAGGTCGGCGTGCCAAGGCTCACCTGGCTCAGGAGATCGGGCGGCGTCAGCACGGCGGCGACAGCGAAGGAAATGACGATCGCATAGCGCCAACCCGCAATGAGCTGCTTCGACGTCACCATGCCGACACGGGCGAGCAGCGTGAGGATCACCGGAAGCTGGAAGCAGGCGCCGAAAGCGAGAATGAGGCTCATGATGAAGCCCAGATACTCGCTGACTCGCGGCAGAAGCTCGATCGAGGCCTTGCCGTCGCCGCCCACCTGCTGCATCGACGTGAAATAGTGCATCGCCATCGGCATGATGCCGAAATAGACCAGCGCCGCGCCGATGAGGAACAGCACGGGCGTCGCGATCATGAACGGCAGGAAGGCCCGGCGCTCGTTCTTGTAGAGGCCGGGCGCGACGAACATGTAGATCTGGGCCGCGATGATCGGGAATGCGAGGAAGATCGCGCCGAACATGGCGAGCTTCATCTGGGTGAAGAAATATTCCTGCGGCGCGGTGTAGATGAGCTTCACCGGCGCTCCGCCCGACGCGACTTCATAGGGCCGGACCAGAATATTGAAAATCCGGCTGGCGAAGGTGAAGCAGACGCCGAACGCGATGGCGACAGCCACCATCGCCTTGATGAGCCGGGAGCGCAGCTCGATCAGGTGATCCATCAGCGGTGCGCGGGAGGTTTCAAGTTCCTCGTCGTTCATGCGTGCCCCGCATCTGGCTTGGGCGCGGGTTCCGCCTTCTCGCCGAACTTCTCGATCTCGTCTGCCTCGCGGATCGCCTCGACCAGATCGGGGGTGATGTCGTCGGGCAGTCGCGCGGAGAGCGCTTCGGCTGGCGCTTCCGGCGCCGGGGCCTCGGCATCCGGCAAGGGCTTGTGCGCCTCGCCCGCCGCCTCCACCGACTGGCGGAGGTCCGCAAGCGGAGCCATGCTTTGATTGCGAAGCTCGGCGACCTGCTTGCGCAACTCTTCAAGCTCGCTTTCGCGTGCCAGATCCTCGAAGGACTGCTGGAACTCGCGCGCCATCGCCCGCATCTTGCCGACATATTTGCCGGCCGTGCGCATCACGCGCGGCAGGTCCTTGGGGCCAACGAAGACGAGCGCCAAGACCCCAACCAGCAGCAGTTCGGACCAGCCAATGTCAAACATGGGGGTACCCGGGAAGCCTCGAACGAGACGGTCTCATAACCGCCTCAGCCGTTGGCGACCTTGTCCTTCGCTTCGGACGCGCTGCCCTGGGTGGCGGTACCTTCGATGATCTTCGCATCGGTGGGACGCGCAGGCGGCGTGTCGTCTTCGGCAAGGCCCTTCTTGAAGCTCTTGATACCCTTGGCGACGTCGCCCATCAGGTCCGAAACCTTGCCGCGGCCGAACAGCAGCACGACAAGCGCGACGACGACGATAATGTGAGTCCAACTCAGCATCTAACTCTCCCCGTAATGGGTCACTGGCGCGCCCCATCAAGAGGCAGGCCGGAGGCGCCTTCGCGCCCCGCTACAATATGGGCCTTTCGTCCGCGCATTGCGACCCGTTCCACGCTCTTCCGAACGGGAGAAAGTGGACCGGCGATACCGAATTAGCCAACGCGCCAAGTGTCATATCAGCTCACATTTTGTGCAAGCGATTTTGCTGCACATGCGAGAGGCAATCGTGAATTCGGCTTAATCCGTCTCATCCTCGTCGTCGGCGACATGAGCCAGATGCTCGTCGATCGCCGAGCCATATTCCTCCACCGGCGTATCCTCAAACTCGCCATCGCCTTCGCCACCCGCTTCGCTGGGGCTCGGGATGTCGAAGCCGGGCGGCAGGCGTCCGTCGAGCAGGCCCGCGGCCTTGAGCTCGTCGAGGCCCGGCAGGTCGCCCACATTCTCGAGGC
>JAJXZC010000143.1 GCA_021780275.1 Pseudomonadota bacterium | reverse complement strand
GGTGGTGATCCCCGCCCGGGCCTGACGTTTTACCGACGGCGTCAACGCGCGGTTTGCGCTTTTCGAGAACGATCGACATGCCGTCCCGCGCGCCTCGCAACGAAGCGGCGGCACGATCGCCGATCCGGTTCTCGCCCGGTTCGGTCGGTGCGATCGCCGCAGGTCAGCCCATGCGCAAAATTTCGGGGGGCGACCAGCTTCCATCGAGCGCCGACTGGCTGGGCCAATAGAGCCGCATGTTCATGGAAAAGCCGCCCGAGGCGGGGGCGGGCAGCCAGTTCGATTGCCTGCCCGGCTCCGGCGCGTCACGCTGGATATAGAGATCGAGCGAGCCATCGTCGTTGAACCGCAGATCGTCGCGATCGCCGATCGCGAAGCGATCGATCGGATTGGCGGCAAAAAGCTGCTTGTCGTTGTACATGGTCAGCGACCAGAACGCGCGCGCCGGCGGAAGCTCGCCCGGCGAAAAATGCATGACGTATTTCCCGCCGCTGTCGAAGGGTTTGCCGTCGGACTGCAAAAGCGCGCCCGGATAGATCGAATCCTCGACCGGAACCGCGCTGAGACCGAAATAGGCGATGACAGCGCGACGCATATAATCGGTGCCGTAGGTTCCCATTGGATGCGCGATCATGCGCCACCCGTTGACGAAAGTTCCGGTGCGGAGAAGCGCCCCGCCCATTTTCTGCCGGCCTAGCGCGGGGGCTGCCTCGAAGGCGGCACGGATATCGGCCGGCAGGATCTCGAGATCGAAATCCTGACCTGGCCGGAAGCCGATGCGGGCCAGCCGGTCGAGCATCGGATGATCATCGAAATGCGGAGGGTTCACGCGGATCAACTCCGCGAAGAGGCCGAAGAACCGGGCCGCATCCATCGCGAAGACCTGATCGCTCGGTGCATGCATGTCGATATCTGGCTCGAATTTCTCCTCGGGAGACGGACATTTTTCCTTGCCCCAGGCCGACAGGGGGATCGCCCTGATGCCGGCCTGGAATTGGCGCACCGCCTCATAATCCCTGGCGCCATTGGTCTGTGTCCGGCCGATCATCCAGCCGACGGGTGTTGGCGAGCGGTAGGCGCGAACGCCCGCCGGTAAATCTCCCCGCCAGTCGGGACCTGTGATCGCAAAGGTTTGGGCCTGCATGCCCGTGGTCCGCGTGCCGGGGGAGGCAAACACATGGCTCCACATGTCCATCATCGGCAGAAGATAATAGCGGCCACCGGAATCGGGAACCGAGATCAAAAGCGGTTCGCGGGACACATCGAACCAGACGCTTGAATAGAGGGTGTCCGCGTTCGGCCGCACCACGGCATTGAAACTATCGTCCGGAAATTGCCTCAGATGCGCGAAGCCGTTCATCGGCGCGCGAATCTGAAGGCTGTTCGCGCCGGTGCCGGGAACCATGTTCGTGCTGACGCGCCTCGTGATTTCCATCACGACAAGCGGAAAGGCGAAAACATAGGCATCCGTCGCGATTTCCTGCAGCAATCCGGCATCAAGCCCCGGGGCTCCGGGTTTCTCAGACATTTTCCATTACCTTCGAATGCGATCTGGTTCGTTCGATAAAACTTCGCTCCGTCGCGGAGTTCACTGCTGCGATTCGGCGGCGCGCACCTGAGCGAGCACTTCGCCGAGACGCTCCATCGAGGGAATGTCGAACGTGACCGTGTGAATCCTGCCGGGATAGGTGAAGGGTTCGACGTAATCGTGATTGACGGGCGACACGCTGCGACCGAAATCCATGCCCATGGAGGAGATCATGAACAGAAGTCTCCCGATGCTGCCCTTGCCGACCTCCGCGCCGTCGACCAACAACGTCACATCGCCGCCGCCATCCGGCCGCCTCTCGACCAGCACTTCCACCTTGCGATGGCCGGGCGAAAGCGGCGCCGCACCCGAGACGAGCGTGTGCACATGGAAGCAATTGTAGTCGAAGTGAGGACGCCCGTCCTTGATATAGAGGACAAAGCCGCTGTTGATGCTGCCGCGGGCGATCAGCGCGCCGTCTGCGTTGCCGGCGGGATGCTCGAGATCGGCGACCATGCGCCAGCCGCGCGCCACCGGCGGGCAGGCGTCGGTCACGATGTGGGAGACCGGCGGATAATAGACGAAGTGATCACGCGTGGTCGGCATGCCGGGGCGGCGGGAGGCTGCAAAAAGCGCGAAGACGGCGCGATCGTCGAGCGGCAGGGCGCCGTTATATTCGGCTTCCTTCCACCAGAGATCGACCATCTCCTTGACGCGGGCCGGATCCTTGTCGGCGAGGTCGGTCGATTCCGAGAAGTCCTCGGCGAGGTGATAGAGCTCCCAACGGTCTTCGTCGAAGGGTTTGCCCGGCTCGTGGCGCGTGACGGCCTTCCAGCCATCCTTCCAGATACCGCGATGCCCCAGCATTTCGAAAAACTGCGACGGCCGTTCGATTTTCGCTTCGGGATCGGCGAGGGCCGGTTTCAGGCTCACGCCATGCATCGGCATCTGCTTGACGCCCGCAACGACATCCGGCACCGCGATGCCGATGACGTCGAGCACAGTCGGCGTGATATCGACCGCATGGCAGAATTGTGGACGTATGCCGCCCGGCGCCGCGACACCACTTGGGTAATGCACGATCAGGGGATCGCGCACGCCGCCGCCATGCGTGTTCTGCTTGTACCATTTGAGCGGCGTATTGCCGACCTGCGCCCAGCCCCAGGGAATGTTGCAATGGCTATCGGGTGTGCCGATGTCGTCGAGCCGCTCGACCGCCGCATCGACGTTCTCGTTGATGCCGTTGAACCATTTCATCTCGTCGAGCACGCCGGTCTGGCCGCCTTCCTGGCTCGCGCCGTTGTCGGACAGAAGGATGAACAGCGTGTTGTCCCACTGACCGACGCTCTTGAGGAAATCGACGAGCCGCCCGATCTGGTGATCGGTGTGCTCGAGCATCGCGGCGAAGGCTTCCTGGAGACGCGCGGCGAAAGCTTTCTCATTGGCGGAGAGTTCCTCCCAGGGCTTCACGCCGGGGTTGCGCGGCGCAAGCTTCGTTTCCGGGGGAATGACACCCATCGCCTTCTGCCGTTCGAACCACTCGGCGCGCATGACGTCCCAGCCGGCATCGAACTTGCCGCGCCACTTGTCGAGATAGCTCTGCGGCGCCTGATGCGGCGCGTGCATCGCGCCGAAAGCGAGATAGAGGAAGAAGGGCTTTTCCGGCACGAGCGAGGTCAGGTCGCGCACCATGTCGGCCGAGCGGTCGACGATATCCTCGGAGACGTGGTAGCCGTCCTCGACGCGACCCGGCACGTCGATGAAGTGATTGTCGCAGGTGAGCTCCGGATGGAACTGATCGGTCTCGCCCTGCAGGAACCCGTAATAGCGATCGAAGCCTTTCTGCAGCGGCCAGTTGGTGAAGGGGCCGGCTGCGGAACATTCCGCCATCGGCGCGAGATGCCACTTGCCCGTCGCGAAGGTCGCATAGCCATTGTCGCGCAGCGTTTCGGCGAGGGTGGCGGCGCTCCTCGGAATGGCGCCGCGCATGTTCGGGAAGCCGGTGTCGAAATTCGAGATGCCGCGCATGCCGACGGCATGATGATTGCGGCCCGTCAGCAGGCAGGCGCGCGTCGGCGAGCAGAGCGCTGTCGTGTGGAAGCTCGAGAAGCGGACGCCCTTTGCCGCCAACGCGTCGATGTTCGGCGTCGCGATGGTCGAGCCGTAGCAGCCGAGATGGGCGAAGCCCGTGTCGTCGAGCACGATCATGACGACGTTGGGCGAGCCCTTCTTGACCTTCGATTCAGGCCACCAGGGCTTCGACTCGTAGACCGTGCGGCCGATGACGCCACCGAACTCCTCACCCGACGGATGCTTGTACGACATGTCTTTCCCCTGTGATCCGCGAATTTAATGTGCGACATTACGACGGGTCGAACGAGCTATGCCAGATGTCCTTTTTCAAATTCCGCAATACGAAATTAAAATGAAGACAGTCGCACTTCAAATGTTCCGGCGGCAGACTGGGCCGCACCAGGCGGAAGGGCAAAGCAACAGGGTGGAGAGAAAGAAATGAGTGCGAGCTACAGGATTTTCGGGTCGGAGATGTCGCCCTATTCGATCAAGGTGCGGT
>JAJXZC010000214.1 GCA_021780275.1 Pseudomonadota bacterium | reverse complement strand
CGACTCCACGAGCACGTAATAGGGATGGCCGTAATCGAGCAGCGGCCTGCCCTTGGCCGGCTCCGTCGTCACGAGCTTGTAGAAATCTTCCCACATCACTTCAAAGGCCGAGAGCGTGCCGCCAAGCTCGCGCTCCATGTGGCGCAGGAACTTCGGCAACTGGCCAAAGCTCTCGACGGCCACGAAAGCCGTGTCCTGCGACACCGGTTTCGGGCGCAGCCGCAACACAGCCCGCGTCACGATGCCGAGCGTACCCTCCGAGCCGATGAAAAGCTGCTTCAGGTCGTAGCCCGCATTGTTCTTGATGAGATGGTTGAGCGAGGAAAGCACTGTGCCATCGGCAAGCACAGCTTCGAGGCCAAGCACCATGTCGCGCATCATGCCGTAGCGGATGACGCGATTGCCGCCCGCATTGGTCGAGATGTTGCCTCCGATGGTGGCCGACCCGCGCGCGCCGAGGTCGAGCGGAAAGAGCGCGCCCTGCGTCTCCACCGCTTCGCAAAGCGCCTGCAAGATGCAGCCCGCCTGCACCGTCGCCGTGCCGCCTGCGACATCGATTTCCTCGATCCGGTTCATGCGGTCGAGCGAGAGCACGATATGCCCCTCCGCCTCCGCACCTTCAACGAGCCCGGTCTTGCCGCCCCACGGAACAATAGGCTCGCCCGCCGCATGGGCGAGCTTCAGGATTTTTGAAACCTCTTCCGTCGAAGCAGGACGCAACACGGCGCGCGGACTTCCGAGCCTGCTCCAGCCGCCCTGCGCCTTCTCCGCTGCCTCGGCCCCTTCAAGCACGGTCCCAACGGGAAGCGCGGCTTTCAACTTTGCAATGAGGTCGTCCACGGCCATGAGTTCCTCCCGGAAATGCACTTTTGGTGGAGTATAGCTCGAATCGAGCGGACTCGCTTTGCCTTATGACAGCGAATAGGACAGGCCCAAAGCCGCGAGTTCGGCTCCGCAAGAGGGCTCCAGAACCAAAAGCAGTAACTTTCCCTCTGCGATCTTACTCCGCACTTCTTCGATATGTCCTTCGTCCGCCCAAGATGTCGTGTCGCTGAGAGTGCATATCCATCTGCACCAATATGCAATTTCGTCCTTTGAAAAGGCATGGCTGGAGGACACCAACAATCTGGAAACGACGTTTTGATCGACGAAATCAACGATGCGGAAGCGGGAAACGCCCTCGACATGAAGCGTGGAGATACTCGCGTCTGCGCGACGAAATTTCAGCGTCAATGATCGCTCATCCCGGTTAGCTTCGAGACCGACCAACTCCGCATCATGAAACTCGGACAAAGTTCGAGTCATTGCACCCTTCCCATCCACAGGCACCACGGGCGCCTCAACATTCACCTCGTCAGCACCCGCCCAACAGCCTGTCCCCAGCGGCCATAGCGCGCGGCCCGTTCAGCCTCCACCATTTCCGGCTCGAAGCGGCGCTCGCATTGCCAGTGGCGGGCGACATCCTGCGGCGTGCCGTAGAAGCCGACCTGCATCCCTGCGAGATAGGCCGCGCCGAGCGCCGTCGTCTCGGTGATGGCCGGACGTTCGACCGGACGGCCCAGAATGTCCGTCAGATTTTGCATGAACCAGTTGTTCGCGACCATGCCGCCATCGACGCGGAGCGCCTGCGGGCTTTCGAGACCCGCCGCCTTCATGTCGGCGGTCATAGCCTCCATGAGATCGCGCGTCTGAAAGGAAACGGATTCGACCGCCGCGCGGACGATTTCGGCGGCGCCCGTGTCCCGCGTCATGCCGAAGAGCGCGGCTCGCGCATGCGGGTCCCAGTAAGGCGCGCCGAGGCCGGTAAAGGCGGGCACCAGCACGACAGAGGAATTGGGGTCCGCGTCGGCGGCCAGCGCCTCGCTCTCCGCCGAACTGGAGATCAGCCGCATCTCGTCGCGCAGCCATTGCACGATGGCGCCCGCCATGAAGATCGAGCCTTCCAGCGCATAGGTCGTCTCTCCACCGAGACGATAGGCCACGGTCGTCAGCAGGCGGTTCGCACTCGCCACCTGCCGCTCGCCGGTGTTGAGAACGGCGAAACAGCCCGTGCCATAAGTCGATTTCATCAGCCCCGGCTCGAAGCAGGCCTGCCCCACAGTCGCCGCCTGCTGATCGCCCGCGACGCCCGCGACGCGAACCTCCGCACCGAAGAGCGACTTTTCCGTCAGGCCAAAATCGGCGCAGCAATCTTTCACCTCCGGCAGCAGCGCGCGGGGAATGCCGAGCCAGCCGAGGATTTCATCGTCCCATTGTTGGGTGCCGATGTTGAACAGCAGCGTCCGCGAAGCGTTGGTCGCATCGGTCGCATGCACCTTGCCTCCGGTAAGCTTGTAGATGAGCCAGGAGTCGATGGTGCCGAAGCAAAGCTCGCCCTTCTCCGCCCGCGCCCGCGCATTCGGCACATTGTCGAGCAGCCAGGCGAGCTTTGTGCCGGAGAAATAGGGATCGAGCAGAAGCCCCGTCTTTGCCTGAACCGCAGGCTCCTTGCCCTCCGCCTTCAACCTCGCGCAAAGCTCCGCCGTGCGGCGATCCTGCCAGACGATGGCATTGTGGAGCGGCTTCCCCGTCGCCCGCTCCCAAAGCACGGTCGTCTCGCGCTGATTGGTGATGCCGATGGCTGCGATATTCTCGACATGGGTGCCCGCCGTCAGCAGGGCCCGGCAGACATCGAGCGTCGCCTGCCAGATTTCCCCTGCGTCATGCTCCACCCAGCCATCCTGCGGGTAGATCTGACGCAGTTCCTTCTGCCGCACCCGCATGGGCGAGCCGGACTGGTCGAAAAGCAGCGCCCGGGTGCTCGTGGTCCCCTGATCAATTGACAAAATGTAATGTGCGCTGGTCGACATCTTCGCCCTCCCCGCTTGCGGCGAGCGAAGGCTAGCCTGTGCGCCCGGCCTTTGAAACCGCCCAAACCGCCCCCGCCGAAGCGCCGGACCGCCGGACCGCCGGACCGCCGGACCGCCGGACCGCCAAAAATATTGCCCCTACACGACTTGGGGGAGAAATTCCCACGGGGAGATGTTATCGTCAGTTCATGACCTTCGAGCCTCGTGCCCTCACCCCGGCCCCGGAAGCCTCCCCCATGATCGACCCGTTCGGACGGGCGGTGACCTATCTGCGCGTCTCGGTGACGGATCGTTGCGACTTCCGCTGCACCTATTGCATGTCGGAGCACATGACCTTCCTGCCGAAGAAGGAGCTTCTGACGCTCGAGGAGCTCGATCGCGTCTGCTCGGCCTTCATCGCCAAGGGCGTTCGCAAGCCTCGCCTCACGGGCGGTGAACCGCTGGTCCGCCGGGACGTGATGACGCTCATCCGCTCGCTCGGCCGGCACCTCGAAACCGGCGCGCTGGAAGAACTGACGCTGACCACCAATGGCAGCCAGCTCGCGCGCTTCGCCGGCGAGCTTGCCGCCGCCGGCATCCGCCGCATCAATGTCTCGCTCGACACGCTTGACGCAAAGCGCTTCGCCCATATCACCCGCTGGGGACGCTTGCCTCAGGTGCTCGAAGGTATCGAGGCCGCGACCAGGGCCGGCATCAAGGTCAAGATCAACACCGTCGCGCTCAAGGACGACAACGCGGCCGAACTCCCCTCGCTCATCGAATGGGCGCATGGGCAGGGCCACGACATCACGCTCATCGAAACCATGCCCATGGGCGAGATCGAAGAGGACCGGACAGACCAGTACCTGCCGCTCTCGCGCGTCCGCGCCGATCTCGAAACACGCTGGACGCTCGAAGACCTGCCCGACCGCACGGGCGGCCCCGCCCGCTATGTGCGCATCCGCGAGACGGGCGGAAGGCTCGGCTTCATCACGCCGCTCAGCCATAATTTCTGCGAGAGCTGCAACCGCGTCCGTCTCACCTGCACGGGCACGCTTTTCATGTGCCTCGGGCAGGAGGATGCTGCCGACCTGCGGACCGCTGCGCGCGCAAGCAGCAGCGACGATCTCCTGAATGCCGCCATCGACGAAGCCATCGGCCGCAAGCCCAAGGGCCACGACTTCGTCATCGACCGCGAGCACAAAGGCCCCGCCGTCGGCCGACACATGTCGGTGACGGGCGGCTAGGCCTTCATCTGCCGCCGCGCCCAGGCG
>JAJXZC010000095.1 GCA_021780275.1 Pseudomonadota bacterium | reverse complement strand
GCCTACTTCGTCGCGGCGACGATGGTCATCGCGGTTCCCACGGGCATCAAGATCTTCTCCTGGATCGCCACGATGTGGGGCGGTTCGATTGAATTCCGTACGCCGATGGTCTGGGCGATCGGCTTCATCTTCCTCTTCACGATCGGTGGCGTGACGGGCGTCGTGCTCGCCAATGCCGGCGTCGATCGCGTGCTGCAGGACACCTATTACGTCGTCGCGCATTTCCACTACGTGCTGTCGCTTGGCGCCGTCTTCGCGATCTTCGCGGGCTGGTACTACTGGTTCCCGAAGATCACCGGCTACATGTACAGCGAGTTCATCGGCAAGCTGCACTTCTGGGTCACGTTTGTCGGCGTGAACATGGTGTTCTTCCCGCAGCATTTCCTCGGCCTCTCGGGCATGCCGCGCCGCTATGCGGACTATCCGGACGCCTTCGCCTTCTGGAACTACATTTCGTCGATTGGTTCCTACATCTCGTCTTTCGGCGTGTTGATCTTCCTCTTTGGCATCATCCATGCCTTCGTGAAGAAGCAAAAGGCTGCGGACAATCCGTGGGGCGAGGGCGCAACGACGCTCGAATGGACGCTGTCGTCTCCGCCGCCGTTCCATCAGTTCAACGAACTGCCGCGTATTAAGTAAGCAAGGACCGGTCCCGAAAAATGTCGGACAGTTCGATCACAAGCGAACGCCTCGGAAGCGAGACCCTGCCGCAAAGCGGCATGGCCTCGCCCCGGGACTATTTCGAGCTCCTGAAGCCGCGTGTCATGTCGCTCGTGGTCTTCACGGGGCTCGTTGGGCTCGTGGTTGCGCCTGGACACATCAATCCGGTCATCGCCTTCACGGCGCTTCTCTGCATCGCGATCGGCGCGGGCGCCTCTGGCGCGCTCAACATGTGGTACGACGCCGATATCGACGCGAAGATGACGCGAACCGCAGGCCGGCCCATCCCGGCTGGCCGCGTCACTCCGGGCGAAGCCTTCGCCTGGGGCATCACTCTTTCGGTCGGCTCGGTGCTGACGATGGCGCTCGCCGTCAACAACACCGCCGCCTTCCTCCTCGCCTTCACGATCTTCTTCTACGCCGTCATCTACACGATGGGGCTGAAGCGCCGCACGCCGCAGAACATCGTCATCGGTGGCGCGGCGGGCGCCTTCCCGCCCATGATCGGCTGGGCGGCGGTGACGGGCAGCGTCACGATCCCCTCGATCGTGCTCTTCCTCATCATCTTCATGTGGACGCCGCCGCATTTCTGGGCGCTCGCTCTTTTCCGCTCCAAGGACTACGAGGATGCCGGCGTGCCGATGCTTCCCGTCGTGGCGGGGGAAGCCGAGACGCGGCGTCAGATCCTGATCTATTCGGTTCTCCTTGTGCCTGTCACGCTGGCGCCGGGCTTCCTCGGTTTTGCCGGCCTCATCTATACGGGCGTGACGGCGGTTCTGGGCGCGGCCTTCCTCGTCTTCGCCTGGCGCGTCTTTGTCTCGCGCGCCGACACGGCGGAAGCGAAGGTGGCGCAGGACAAGGCCGCCAAGCATCTTTTTGCCTATTCGATCCTCTATCTCTTCCTCGTGTTCAGCACCTTGCTCGTGGAACAGGCCTTCGGCCTTTCCATGCCGCTCGGGCTGTGAGGGGGATATTATGAGCGATGACAAGAACCACAGCGCGCCGGAAGCACCGCTGCAGTGGACGGAAGAACAGCTGAAGCGCCGCCGCCAGCGCAATCTGGCGTTGGCCTGGGTACTCGGCGCGCTGGTGATGCTGTTTTTCGTCGTCACCATCGCCAAGCTCGGCGGCAATGTCGCGAAGCGGCCTGTCGTCGGTGCTGCGGACAGATTTGAACTGGTTGGATAAGAGCATTCGGCGACAACTCGCCGGACGGGAAGTGGAGAACAGGGGAAATGGCTGACGCTCACGCCAAACATCACGACTACCATCTCGTAGACCCGAGCCCGTGGCCGTTCGTCGCCTCGGTCGGCGCCTTCCTTCTTGCCGTCGGCGCGGTGCTCTACATGCATGGCGATCCGCTCTGGTACATGGCGCCCGGTTTCGCCATCGTCATCTATACGATGATCGGCTGGTGGAGCGACGTCGTGCGCGAAGCGAACGGCGGCTTCCATACGCCGGTGGTTCAGCTTCATCTTCGCTACGGCATGCTGCTCTTCATCGCGTCCGAAGTGATGTTCTTCGTCGCCTGGTTCTGGGCGTTCTTCGACGCGAGCCTCTTCTCCGGCGAAGTGAAGCAGGCCGCTCGCGTTGCCTTCACCGGCGGTCACTGGCCGCCCCAGGGCATCGAGGCCTTCGACCCGTGGCACATTCCGCTGCTGAATACGCTGATCCTGCTCACCTCGGGCACGACGGTCACATGGGCGCATCACGCGCTGCTGCATGACGACCGTAAGGGCCTCATCCAGGGTCTGACGCTCACGGTGGTCCTCGGCCTGATCTTCACCTCGCTGCAGGCCTTCGAGTATTACCACGCGGAATTCTCTTTCGCGGGCAACATCTATGGCGCGACCTTCTTCATGGCGACCGGCTTCCACGGTTTCCATGTGATCGTCGGCACGATCTTCCTCGCGGTGTGCCTTGGCCGCGCCATCAACGGCCAGTTCACCTCGAAGCAGCATTTCGGCTTCGAGGCGGCTGCCTGGTACTGGCACTTCGTGGACGTGGTCTGGCTCTTCCTTTTTGCCAGCATCTACATCTGGGGCTCGCACGGCGCCGTCGTTCACGGCGGCTGAGCGTCGCGAACGCTCATTGAACAGGGCGGCTCCGTTCGACACGGGGCCGCCTTTCTTCTTTCAGGAGGTTGAAATGGACGACCGATTTTATCCGCCGCAATCCTCGTTGAAAGTAGGCCTCAAGAACTGCTGCCCGCGATGCGGCGAAGGCAAGCTCTTCACGGGCTTTCTCACTATTCCGCCGAAATGCGAGAAGTGCGGCCTCGACTATGACTTCGCCGATGCGGGCGACGGCCCGGCGGTCTTCATCATGATGATCGCAGGCTTCATCGTCGTCGGCCTCGCGCTCTACGTCGAATTCACCTACCAGCCGCCCTATTGGGTTCACGCCGTCTTGTGGATTCCGCTGACGCTCCTGCTGACCGTCGGCCTGCTGCGTCCACTCAAGGGCTGGCTCATCGCGCAGCAATACAAGCACAAGGCCCGCGAGGGGCGGCTCGAGAATTGATGGCAAGCGGCAATCCATATTTTCGGCCGCTGCTCTGGCCGACTGTCGCGACTTTTATCGCGCTGGCGATCCTGATCGGTCTGGGCCTCTGGCAGATCGAGCGCCTTCACTGGAAGCTCGATCTCATTGCCACCATTGATGCGCGCATGGCGGCACCCGCCGCGCCGCCGCCCGCTCCATCGGAATGGGCAGGGCTCGATCCCAAGGCGCTCGAATATCATCACCTGCGTCTCACCGGCACGTTCCGCCATGACAAGGAACTCTATTATTTCAGTCAGGGCGAGGAGGGTGTCGCGGGCTATGACGTGATCACGCCGCTCGTTCTCGCGAATGGCGGCGGTATCGTGCTCGTCGATCGCGGCTTCGTGCCGGAAGAGATGAAGGATCCGGCGCTGCGCAAGGCAGGTGAGATCGAAGGTGTCGTGACGGTGATCGGCGTCGCCCGCGCACCGCAGGCGCGCGGTCAGTTCACGGTCGATGACGATGCCAAGCGCAACATCTGGTTCACGCGTGCCCCCGGGACCATGGGCGCGGCTGTCGGGCTCGGCGCGGTCGCGCCGTTCTACGTGGAGGCGGACGCGACGCCCAATCCGGGGGGCTGGCCGAAGGGCGGTCGCACGCGCGTAGATATCCGTAACGAGCATTTCCAGTATGCGCTGACCTGGTTCGGACTCGCGCTCGGTCTTCTCGCTGTCTATCTCTTCTATCATCGCTCGCAGGGACGCATCGGACGGCCGAAAGCATGAACGCGCTCAACTCGATTTCCGCCTATGAGACATTGAAGTCGCGCTTCCATCGTCTCGCCGCCCTGCAGGGCGCGCAGTCGGTGTTGCATTGGGACCGCGCGACCATGATGCCGGAAGGCGGCGCCAAGGCGCGGGCCGAACAGCAGGCGGCGCTGGCGATGATCTGCCACGACATGCTG
>JAJXZC010000406.1 GCA_021780275.1 Pseudomonadota bacterium | reverse complement strand
TAGGCCAAGGCGGCGATGACGGCACGGCCCAGCGGCTCAAGCACAGGAAAGGGCGCCGGTCGCTTGACGGGCACCTCGACGCGGCGCGTCACCCGGTCGACCTCGGCCATCAGATTGCCGAAACGCGGCGCGAGCCCGCTGACATCGACGGCTCCCCCGCCGGCTCGCCATTTCTGCGTCAATTGCTCGATCAGGCAAGCTCCGAACGTGTCGATCTCGCTTAGCCCGCGAAGATCGATCGTCAAGGCCCGTGAATTCGGCGCGGCAAGCAATGTTTCGACTTCGCGTTCAAGCACCGGAGCTTGCGCCGCCGTCCAGGCACCGTCGGCGGCGATATTGATGCGGTCATTTTCGATCGTAGCGGTCAGCGGCATGGGATCCTCAAGACGACTGGACGGCCGAGGCGCGGAAACGCGTCAGCGCAAGAAGCAGAAAAAGACCACCCGTGAAGGCGATGTAAAGATATTCCGGCCAGACGACGGAAAGCCCGGCGCCCCGGAACAGGATTGATTGCGCGAAGGAGACGAAATGCGTCGACGGCGAAAACTGCATGATCGTGCGCAGCAGATAGGGCATCGATTCGAGCGGCGTGTTGCTGCCGGATAGAATATTCATCGGAAAAGCCACCAGGATATAGAGCAGGCCAAGCTGCGGCATGGTGCGCGCGACGGTGGCAAGGAAAATACCGACCGCTGCGGAAAAGAACAGATAGACGATGACGCCCACGACGAACAGCGGCACCGAGCCGATCACCGGAATCTGCAACAAGCGCCGAACGATGAGTTCCAGCGCCAATGTCACGGCGACCGTGATCACAAGACCATTGGCCCAAATTTTCGACATGGCGATCTCGAACGGCGCGATCGGCATCACCAGCAAATGGTCCATCGTGCCGTGCTCGCGCTCGCGCACGACGGCCGCACCGGCGAGGATGATCGCCAGCATCGTGACATTGTTGACTATGCCCATGACGCTCATGAACCAAGCGGTCGAGACATTTGGATTATACATCACGCGGACGGACAGGGTGACCGGAGACTTGGTGATGTTCTGCGACCGGGACAGATAAGTGCCCTCGTTGCGGTCGACATATTTCGTCACTTCGGTCGACAGAATCTGCTCGATATAGCCGGAACCGAGACCGGCCTGGACCATCGCGGTCGCGTCGATATCAAGCTGCACCTCCGGGCTGCGGCCACCGAGCACATCCGCCTCGAAACGCGGCGGGATGACGATCACGAACGTATAGGCAGCAATATCGAGCAGATGATCGACATCGCGCTGGGAGACAGGCTCCGGCTTTTTGAAATAAGGCGGCAGAAACGCCGACATCAATTGCCGCGACAAATCCGAATTGTCCTGGTCGACGAAGCCGATCGAGGCATTGTGCACTTCCTACGAATTGCTATACGCCTGAACATAAACCGCAAAGGAAAACGCATAGATAACGAGGCCGAGCAGAACCGCATCGCTGAAGAAACTGCGCAGCTCCTTCGTCCCAAGCCAAAAGATGTTGCCGAGCGCAAAACGCATGGTCAGGATTCCTGCTTGTGCAGGAGCATAACGCTCAGGATGGTCAGAATCGGGATGAAGACCGCAATCGCCATCAAGTCCAGATAGAGATCGGCAAACCCGAGCGACTTGGTGAAGGTGCCGACGCTGACTTTCAGGAAATAGGTCATCGGAAAGCCCCGCCCCATGAGCGCGGCCGCGCCGGTCAGCGACGAAACCGGCACCAGCATGCCGCAAAACTGCGTCGCCGGCAGCATGGTGAGAATGGCGGTGCCGAACAGTGCGGCGATCTGCGTTGTGCAGAAGGCCGAGATCAGCATGCCGATTCCGGTCGTTGCCGTCACATAGAGCAATGCGCCCAGCGCCAACGTCGGGAAACTTCCCTTCAGCGGAACGTTGAAAACGAAAAGCGCCATGAGACACATCAAGCCGAAATTGATCATGGCAATGGCGATATAGGGAATCTGCTTGCCAAGCAGGAATTCGACGCGGCGCACCGGCGTCACATAAAGATTAACGATCGAGCCGAGTTCTTTCTCGCGCACGATGGCAAGGGCCATGAGGATCGCCGGAATCTGAACAAGCAGCAAAGCCAGCGTGCCCGGCACTTGCGCATAGATGCTGTCGAAATTCTGATTGTAGCGGAATCGCGCTTCGATCCGTGCGAGCGGCGGCCTCGTCGCCGCGGGTTGCAACATGAAGAAGTTGTTGCCGCGGCGCGCGTCATAAAGGTCATCCGTCGTCACGTCGGGAGAAAGCCCGTTGCGAATGTTGTAATCCGACAGGAATTGCGCATGGACCGCAATTAGATAGCCGCGGATCGTCTCGGCGCGAAACGGCATCGCGCCATCGACCCAGGCGCCGACTTCGGTCGGAGCACCCTTGCGGAGCAACCGGCCAAAGTCCGGCGGCATTTCGATTGCGGCAGAAATGTCGCCGGATTGCATACGGCGTTCGAGTTGCGCTTGATCGGTAATCGGCGCCTTTTCGGTGAAATAGGTCGAGCCGCGCAATTCTTCGAGATAGCTCCGGCTTTCATGCGAATTGTCGCGGTCGAGGACGGCGAAGGACAGATTATTCACGTCGGTCGAGATGCCGGCGCCAAAGATCCCCATGAGAAATACCGTGCCGAGCAGCGCGAATCCCATACGGATCGGATCGCGCACGAGTTCCAGCGCCTCGCGGATCGTATAGGCGAAAAGCCGCTGCGGGCTGAACCAGGCCGACGGGTCGCCCGTCCGATAGAAGCGCTCGGCCTGCGCGACCGCCCCGGACATGGAGCCGGAAGCCGTTCCCTCGTCTTGCGCATTCTGCAGATAATCGATGAACGCTTCTTCCAGCGTCGCGGTGCCGCGCGCCTTTACAAGCTCGGCCGGCGTTCCCATCGCGAGCACCCTGCCCGCATTCATCAGCGCAATCCGATCGCAGCGCGCCGCCTCGTTCATGAAATGCGTCGAGACGAAGATCGTCACGCCGTCCTTGCGCGACAGGTCGCTCAGGATGCGCCAGAATTCGTCGCGCGCCAACGGATCGACGCCCGATGTCGGCTCGTCGAGGATCAATAATTTTGGCTGGTGGACGATCGCCACCGCGAGCGAAAGCCGTTGCCGGATTCCGAGCGGCAAATCGCTTGCGCGCTGATTGACGTAATTGACGAGTTCAAATCGCGCGATCAGTTCATCGATGCGCGCCCGCGCATGCTCGAGATGAAAAAGTCGCGCGTGAAGGACGAGATTTTGCCGGACGGTAAGTTCGCTATAGAGCGAAAACGCCTGCGACATATAGCCGACCTGATAACGCGCCGCGAGGTCAGCCGCGTCGATCTGGCGGCCGAAGAGAAGCGCTGTGCCTTCTGTTGCCGGCAGAAGCCCGGTCAGCATTTTCATTGTCGTCGTCTTGCCGCAGCCATTCGATCCGACGAAGCCGAAAATCTCGCCGCGCTCGATGGTGAAATTGACATGATCGACGGCGGTGAAATCGCCGAACTTGCGCGTCAAGGCTTTGGCGACGATGACGGACTCGGCTTGACCTGCCGGCAGCGGCGGAATCGTGAAAGCTTGATGGCCGCGCCGGCGCGCCTCCGGCAAAAGGGCGATGAAACCCTCCTCGAGCGTCGCCGCGCCGGTGCGCTTCTTTAAATCGGCCGGCGAGCCCTCGGCGAGCGGGCGGCCGCCATCCATGGCAATGAGCCAATCGAATTGTTCGGCCTCGTCCATATAGGCCGTCGCAATGACGACGCTCATTTCGGGCCGGCCGGCGCGCATCGCCGAGATGAGCGACCAAAATTGGCGCCGCGACAATGGATCGACGCCCGTCGTCGGTTCGTCGAGAATCAGGAGATCAGGATCATGGATCAGCGCGCAACAGAGACCGAGCTTCTGCCGCATGCCACCGGAAAGCTTACCCGCCGGGCGGCCGCGAAAATCCGCGAGGCCGGTCGCATCGAGCAGCATCGTGATGCGCGCCTCGCGCTCTTCATTCGACTGGCCGAAGAGCCGGCTGAAGAATGCAATATTTTCATAGACGCTCAAATCGGGATAGAGATTGCGGCCCAATCCTTGCGGCATGTAGGCGATCTTGGCGCAGATCGCTTCGCGATGGGCGCGGTCGCCGATATCGC
>JAJXZC010000265.1 GCA_021780275.1 Pseudomonadota bacterium | reverse complement strand
GGAATCCCTTGGCAAGACCTTGCTGCGCAATCCCAATGTCAGCGTGCAGGTCATGGAGTTCCGCCCCTTCTTCATCCTTGGCGAGGTGCAGAAGGCGGGGCAGTACCCCTATGTGAACGGCATGACCGTGCAGAGCGCCGTCGCCATTGCGGGCGGATTCTCATATCGCGCCGACCAGAGCACCGTCCACATCACGCGAAAGCGGGGCGACAAGCTCGTCGAAATGGATGTGGATACAGGCGCGCCCGTTCGGCCCGGCGATACGATCCTTGTCGAGGAGCGCTATTTCTGATGACGGACCGCGTGGCATCGAGTGCGCCGGAAAGCCTGCGTGTGCTGCACCTGATGCGCGCGCCGCTCGGCGGTCTCTTTCGCCATGTCTGCGACCTCGCCCATGGGCAGCGTGAGGCGGGGCTCAAGGTTGGCATCGTCATGGGCGAAGCGCCGTGCGATCCAGTTTCGGTTGCGAGGTTGCGCGAGGTCGCGGCCGATTGCGAGCTTGGCGTTCACGTCATTCCCATGAGCCGGATGCCGGGTCTGGGCGATCTGGCGAACCTTTACCGGCTGTTCCGGTTGACGCGGCGTCTCGGCGTCGATGTCATTCACGGCCATGGCGCAAAGGGCGGCGCCTATGCGCGGTTGCTGCCGCGCATCGCCGGCGGACTGCGCTTCTATACGCCACATGGTGGCGCGCTGCATTTCGATGCGCGAAGCCTCAAGGGCAGGCTTTTCTTCGCCGCCGAACGGCTGATGCGCCGTCGCACGGATGGCTTCATCTTTGAATCCGAATTTGGACTCCGGGCTTTCATAAAGCTGGTGGGAGAGCCGCTGGCAACTGCCGTCGTCGTCCATAATGGCGTGACGGACGCCGATTTCGCGACCGTCTTGCCAAGCGATGACGCGGCGGATTTCATCTTTATCGGCGAACTGCGCGCGTTGAAGGGTGTTGGGACGCTGATCGAAGCTATAGGCCTCATCAAGCGTCCGGCTCATCTTCGTATCGTCGGCTCAGGGGCGGAGCGCGAAGCATTCGAAGCCATGGCCCGGCAGGCTCCTGCCAATGTTCGCATCGAATTCATGGGGCCGCTGCCTGCGCGCGAAGCCTTCAAGCTCGGACGTGTCGTCGTGCTGCCGTCGCATCATGAGTCCCTGCCTTACGTCGCCTTGGAAGCTGCTGCCGCCGGATTGCCGCTGATCGCGACGCGCGTCGGCGGTCTTTCTGAAATCTTCGGCGGGGATGCAACGCGCCTCGTTGAAGCGGGCGATCCGGTGGCGCTGGCCGCCGCGCTCGCCCATGCTCTTGAACAGCCAGACGAGATGATGGCGGCCGCAACGCGCATGCGGCAACACGTGATTGAGAAGTTTTCAGCCGCACGGATGGTCGAAGGCGTTATCGGCTCCTATCGCGCGGCGTTCGATCCGGCGCGAAATCTTCATTCCGACGAGACCGCAAAGACGCCTTTCACTCATTTTCGCGAAGGTGTCTCGTCATGAGCGGGGAAGGCACTCCAGCGGGCGTCAATGCGGCCCCCTCCGACGTCACCGCCAGCGGCGGCATACCGCGGGGATATGAACGCGGGTGCCGCGAAGGACAGGTGCGCGACCCCTCAGATCTTGGCGATGAGCGGCGCTCGCCAATCATTCCGATGATTTCACCCTCCGTCGTCTGTGGCTCGGTGCGCATCGCGGACGCCGCGCTCATCGCGCTTGCCGGCGTGTCGATGTTCTACGCCTATCTGGGCGAGTCCGGGCCCGTGCTGAAATTCATCTATTTTCCGACAATCTTCGCTGGAACCGTGCTCGCCCTGGTGAGCTTCCAGCTGGCGGGTCTCTATCGTATTTCCGTGCTCCAGCGGCCTTTGCGGCAGGCGAGCCGCCTCGTCATGGCATGGACGGGCGTGGCCGCTACTCTGCTTGCGCTCGGTTTCCTGCTCAAGGCGAGTGACCAGATTTCGCGCGTCTGGTTCGTGGGCTGGTACATCACCGCGCTGGGGGCGATGTTCATCACGCGCGGCGCAATGACGGGCTTGATCAGGCACTGGATGCGCATCGGGCGTCTTGAGCGGCGGGTTGTCATTGTCGGCGGCGGCGAGCACGGGCGCCACCTGATCGAGGCGTTGAAGGCCTCGCCTGAGCCGGACATCAGGATTTGCGGCGTGTTCGATGATCGGCGCGACGATCGCGTGTCGAAGGAGGTGGCGGGCTATCCGATGCTCGGCACCGTGGATGAACTGGTTCGCTTCGCCCGGTCCAATCGTATCGATCTGCTCATCATGGCGCTGCCGATTTCGGCGGAGCGACGGGTGCTTGAGATGATGCGCAAGCTCTGGGTGCTTCCGGTCGACATACGTCTTTCGGCGCTAGACATGCCGCTGCGCATGACGTCCGCGACCTATTCCTATGTCGGCAATGTTCCCTTCTTCAATCTCTACGACAAACCGCTTTCCGACTGGGACTATGTCCTGAAGACCATCGAAGACCGGATGCTTGCGGCGATTTTCCTTGCGCTCCTGTCGCCGCTTCTCGCGCTTATCGCCATTGCAATCAAGATCGACAGCAAGGGGCCGGTCTTTTTCAAGCAGCGGCGCTATGGCTTCAACAATGAGCTGATCGAGGTTTACAAGTTCCGCACGCTGAGGCACGAAGAGACCGATGCCAATGCCGCGCGCCTCGTCACGGCGAATGACGACCGTGTGACGAGGGTGGGGCGCTTCCTGCGTCGTTCGAGCTTCGATGAGTTGCCGCAGTTCATCACCGCGCTCAAGGGCGACATGTCGATCGTCGGCCCCCGCCCGCATGCGATCCTCGCCAAGGCGGGAGACGAGCTTTACGGCGATGTGGTGGACGGCTATTTCGCGCGCCATCGCGTGAAGCCCGGCATCACGGGCTGGGCACAGATCAACGGCTGGCGCGGCGAAACCGATACGCGCGAGAAGATACTCCGGCGCACCGAACACGATCTCTATTACATCGAGAACTGGTCGCTGCTGCTCGACCTCTACATCATCGCGCGGACGCCCATCGCCATGCTGCGCGGCGAGAACGCATTTTGACGGATGAAGCCATGAACGGTTTCGCCATCGACACCCATGAGCGCAAGGCCTCAACCGCGAGTGCCTGGGGCAAGCGCGCAGGTGAACTTCTGCTCTTCCTTGTCATCGTCGGCAGCTTCTACCAGAAGAGCAAGGCGGGCGAGAGCCAGCCCGTGCCGTACGATCTGACGCTCATCGCCTGCATGGGGCTTTTCTTCCTGCTCGGCCTCAGGCTGCCGCGCGGTATCGCCTGGCCCGCGCTCTGCTGGGGGCTGGTGCTGGTCGGCTATATACTCGGCGGCGTGTCCGCGCCCTATATGGATCTGGTGCAGGATGCGGTGACCGTCAGCGCCTATCAGGTCTGCGCTTTCATTTTCTTTTCTGCCTACGTCTACGAGGAGCCCGGGCGCAGGTTGCCGCTTCTCTTCAACGCATGGGCCATCGGCGGCGTCATGGTTTCAGCTGTCGCCGTCGCAGCCTATTTCGGCGTGATGCCAAATGCGGGCGACTATCTGGCCATGGGCCGCGCCACCGGTACGTTCAACGATCCGAACGTCTTCGGGCCGTTCCTCATTCCGCCGACGATCTATCTCGCGCAGCGGTTGAGCATGGCGCAGAGCATGCGGTCTCTATTGCTGGCGCCGGCCATCGCGGTGTTGCTCCTCGGTGTATTTCTCAGCTTCTCGCGCGGCGCATGGGGCACGCTCATTCTTTCCGTCGCGATCTATCTCGGCTTGACGCTGGCGACATCGAAATCCGCCAGGCAATCGATGCGGCTGATTGTCTCGTCCATGCTCATGGGGCTTCTTGTCGTCGGCATGCTCGCCGCCGCGCTATCGACGCCTCAGGTGCAGGCGCTCTTCAAGGAGCGCGCCATGCTGGTTCAGGACTATGACGTGGGCGAGCAGGGACGTTTTGAAAGCCAGAAGCGCGCCTTCGCGAAGACGCTCGAAAATCCGCTCGGGCTCGGTCCCAACCAGTGGGCGAAGCTCAACAAGCTCGATACGCATAATGTCTATCTGCATGTGCTGGTTGCAGGCGGCTTCCTGTCCGGCCTTTCCTTCGTGGCCTTCGTGCTGCTCACATTGCGGCGCGGCTGGCTCGCC
>JAJXZC010000129.1 GCA_021780275.1 Pseudomonadota bacterium | reverse complement strand
GCCGGCCATTGGTGACATTTATGCAGGCGGCGAGGGCCAGGGCGCGCGCGCGGCCAAGGTCGAGAACGGCATCGTCGGCCCGTGGCGGAAGATTGCCGTGCGGGCCTGCACCGGCTCCGGCATCAGCGTGCTCGCCAGCCGCTCGCATCTGACCGACGAAACGAAAGCCTTTGTCGAGAAATTCTCCGTCGCCGATTTTGTCTCGGCGGGTTCGTCGTTGAAATTCTGCAAGCTTGCGGCGGGCGAAGCCGATCTCTATCCGCGGCTTGGCCGTACGATGGAATGGGACACGGCGGCGGGCGATGCCGTTCTTCGCGCGGCAGAGGGCGGGGTGATGACCATGGACGGCAAGCCGCTCGTCTATGGCAAGCGCAACCAGACGGAAGATGTCGATTTCGCCAACCCGTGGTTTGTCGCCGCGGGTAGCTTCGATCCCTTCGCGACCGTAACCGAATAATGCGTGTAGACGAGGTATCTGTAATGTCTCCCGATCGGAAGTCTCATCTGAAACGGCTGGAGGATGAGAGCATTCACATCATCCGCGAGGTTGCGTCCGAGTTTCGCAATCCGGTGATGCTCTATTCGATCGGCAAGGACAGCTCGGTCATGCTGCACCTCGCCGCGAAAGCATTTTATCCCGCGCCGCCGCCTTTCCCGCTGATGCATGTCGACACGACATGGAAGTTCCGCGAGATGATCCAGTTTCGTGACGAGACGGCGAAACGTCTGGGGTTCAACCTCATCGTTCACACGAACCAGGAAGGGCTCGCGCAGAACATCAATCCGTTCGATCACGGATCGTCCTACTACACGAATGTGATGAAGACGGATGCGTTGAAGCAGGCGCTCACGAAATACGGTTTTGACGCCGCTTTCGGTGGCGCGCGCCGCGATGAAGAAAAATCGCGTGCGAAGGAGCGTATCTTTTCCTTCCGTACCGCCAATCATGGCTGGGATCCGAAGAAGCAGCGCCCCGAGCTCTGGAACATCTACAACACGCGCGTTGCACCGGGTGAATCGATCCGCGTCTTTCCGATCTCGAACTGGACCGAACTCGACATCTGGCAATACATCATGCTAGAGGATATTCCGATCGTTCCGCTCTACTACGCGGCGAAGCGTCCCGTGGTCGAGCGTGGCGGCCAGCTCATCATGGTCGATGACGAGCGCCTGCCGCTGGAGCCGGGCGAGGTTCCGCAGGAAAAGCTCGTTCGCTTCCGCACGCTGGGCTGCTACCCGCTGACGGCTGCCATCGAAAGCGATGCCGCGACGCTGCCCGAGATCGTGCGCGAAATGCTGATCGCGCGGACATCGGAGCGTTCGGGCCGCCTCATCGACCATGACGAGGCAGGCTCCATGGAGAAGAAGAAGCGCGAGGGGTATTTCTGATGAGTGAGATCGCTGAAAATCTCTCCGCGCAGGATCTGATCGCATATCTCGCGCAGCAGGAAAACAAGACGCTGCTGCGTTTCCTCACTTGCGGTTCGGTGGATGACGGCAAATCGACGCTGATCGGTCGTCTGCTTTACGACACCAAGCTCCTTTTCGACGATCAGCTCGCGACGCTGGAGCGCGATAGCAAGAAGCACGGCACGGTGGGCGAGGATATCGACTTCGCGTTGCTGGTCGACGGGCTCGAGGCCGAGCGTGAGCAGGGCATCACCATCGACGTCGCCTATCGCTTCTTCACGACCGACAAGCGCAAGTTCATCGTTGCCGACACGCCGGGGCACGAGCAATATACGCGCAACATGGCAACCGGCGCTTCGACCGCCGATCTCGCCATTCTGCTCGTCGATGCGCGCAAGGGCATCCTGACGCAGACGCGCCGTCATGCCTTCATCGCTTCGTTGCTCGGCATTCGTCATGTCGTTGTTGCCGTGAACAAGATCGACCTTGTCGATTATTCACAGGACATCTTCGAAAAGATACGCGACGACTTCGCGGAGTTCGCGCGCGATTTCGGTTTCAAGCAGATCGTCGCGATCCCGCTTTCAGCGCGTTTCGGCGATAACGTCATTGCACGCTCGGAGCGCACCCCCTGGTACAAGGGGCCCGCGCTTCTCGATCATCTCGAAACGGTCGAGGTAGAAGACGAGCAGCTTGCGAAGCCTTTCCGCATGGCGGTGCAGTGGGTCAACCGGCCCAATCTCGATTTCCGCGGTTTCTCGGGCACCATTGCGAGCGGCACAGTGCGTCCGGGAGACCGCATCGTCGTCGCCGCGTCCGGCCGTACGAGCACGGTCGCGCGCATTGTCACCGCCGATGGCGATCTCGATGCCGCGGGCGCGGGCGATGCGGTCACGCTGACGCTTGCCGACGAAGTGGATATTTCGCGTGGCGATCTTCTCGTCGCTGCCACCGACCAGCCTGAAGTTGCGGACCAGTTCGCGGCGCATGTGATCTGGATGCATGAGGATCATCTGCTGCCGGGCCGTCCCTATCTCGTCAAGATCGGCACGAAGACGGTGACGGCGCAGGTAACGGAGATCAAGCACAAGATCGACGTCAACACGCTCGATCATCTGGCGGCGAAGGAGCTTGGGCTCAACGAGGTTGCCGTCTGCAACTTTTCGCTGTCTCAGCCCGTCGGCTTCGACGCCTATACGGCAAATCGCGGGACCGGCGCCTTCATCATCATCGACCGCCTGTCCAATGCGACAGTCGGCGCCGGCATGATCATGTTCGGCCTTCGTCGCGCGACGAATATCCACCTGCAGGCGCTCGACGTGAACAAGACTGCGCGCGCGAACCTCAAGGGCCAGAAGCCGGTCATCCTCTGGTTCACCGGTCTTTCGGGCGCGGGCAAGTCGACCATCGCGAACATTGTCGAGAAATACCTGCTCGCGCAGGGTCGCCACACCTACATGCTCGACGGTGACAATGTGCGTCACGGTCTCAACCGCGACCTCGGCTTCACCGAAGGCGATCGCGTGGAGAATATCCGCCGCGTCGCGGAAGTCTCGAAGCTGATGATCGACGCGGGCCTGATCGTCCTCGTCTCCTTCATCTCGCCCTTCAGGGCGGAGCGCCGCATGGCGCGCGAACTGGTGGAGGAGGGCGAGTTCATCGAGGTCTTCTGCGATACGCCGCTCGAAATCGCCGAAAGCCGCGACCCGAAGGGCCTCTACAAGAAGGCGCGCGCCGGGCAGATCAAGAATTTCACCGGTATCGACTCGCCTTACGAGCCGCCGGAGAATCCCGAGATCAGGCTCGAATCCGGCACAAAGTCGGTCGAGCTGCTTGCGGAAGAAGTGATCGCGCTGCTGCGCTCGCGCGGCATCATCGTCTGAGAAGATTTCGGCTCGCATTCACCCTGGATGCGAGCCGAAGCTTCTTTTGCATCAGGCGTCGAGGAAACCTTCAAGACGCTTGCGGATGATCACGGTCGCCTCGCTCATGATCCGGTCGATCAGTTCCTTCACGGTCGGAATGTCGTGGATGAGACCCGCGACCATGCCGCAGCTCCATGCGCCTGCATCCATGTCGCCCTTCTGCATGATGCGCGGATAGACGCCACCGACGAGTTCGCGAATATCCTCGATGCCGAGGCCCTCGCCCTTGGTGTGCTCGATCTCGACAATCTTCTCGACCGCCGCATTGGTGAGCACGCGCTCCGTGTTGCGGAGATTGCGCATGATGAGGCGCGTGTCGAGTTCCGAAGCGGCGACGATCGCCTTCTTCACGTTCTCATGCACAGGGGCTTCCTTGGTGGCGATGAAGCGCGTGCCCATGTTCATGCCTTCGGCGCCGAGCGCCAGCGCCGCCACGAGGCTGCGGGCATCCGCCATGCCGCCCGAGGCGACGAAGGGGATCTTCAGTTCTTCCGCCGCACGGGGCAGAAGGATCATGTTCGGCACATCGTCTTCGCCCGGATGTCCGCCGCATTCGAAGCCGTCGACGCTTACCGCGTCGCAGCCGATCTTCTCGGCCTTCAGCGAATGGCGGACGGAGGTGCATTTGTGGATCACCTTCACACCGCCGGCCTTCAGCGCAGGCATGTACTGCTCGGGGCTGCGGCCCGCCGTCTCGACTGCCCTCACGCCACCCTGAATGATCGCATCGATATATTCGGGATAGGGCGGATTGGCGAAGCCCGGCAGGAAGGTGAGGTTCACACCGAAGGGCTTGTCGGTCATCTCGC
>JAJXZC010000486.1 GCA_021780275.1 Pseudomonadota bacterium | reverse complement strand
GGTCGCCCCGATGCGAGCGACGGGGAGGTCTTCGAGGCGGCAGCGCAGGCGCAGATCGCGGATTTCGTTGCGCGATTGCCCAAGGGATTCGACACGATGGTGGGCGAGCGCGGCCTCAAGCTTTCGGGCGGCGAGAAACAGCGCGTGGCCATCGCCCGCACCATTCTCAAGAACCCGCCCATTCTCATTCTCGACGAGGCGACCTCCGCGCTCGATACGCATACCGAGAAGGAGATTCAGGCGGCCCTGAAGCGCATCTCGCAGGACCGCACGACGCTCATCATTGCGCACCGGCTTTCCACCGTGGTCGACGCAGACGAGATCATCGTTCTCGATCACGGCCGTATCGCCGAGCGCGGGCGCCATGACGAACTCCTCGCCCGAGGCGGAAAATATGCCGCCATGTGGAACCGTCAGCGCGAGGCTGACGCGGCGCGCGAGAAGCTCAAGGAGACCGAGGACGAGGCCTCGCCCGAACCCGATCCCGCCATTGATGCGCTTGTCGGCGAACCGGGCTAGACTGCGCATTCAAAATTGAACCTGAGAGCCGGAAAGAACCTATGGACAGCCTGACCTCGATCCTGGTGCCCATCCATCGCGAAGGCCACCGCTTCGTCATCATCTTCGCGGCGGTGACGGTCGTGCTTTTCCTGCTCTGGTATCCGCTGGGCTGGGTGGGCGTCGTGCTGACGCTCTGGTGCCTCTATTTCTTCCGCGATCCGGACCGCGTGACGCCGAAGCGCGAGGGGCTCGTCATCAGCCCCGCCGACGGCGTGGTCAACATGATAACCGAAGCCTCGCCGCCGCCGGAACTCGGCCTCGGCGACATGCGCCGTACGCGCGTCAGCATTTTCATGAATGTCTTCAACTGCCATGTGAACCGCTCGCCCATCGCGGGCAAGGTGCTGCGCGTCGCCTATCGCCCCGGTCAGTTCCTCAATGCGAGCCTCGACAAGGCGAGCGAGGACAATGAGCGCAACTCGCTCGTGATCGAGCGCGCGGACGGCCAGCAGATTGTCGTGGTGCAGGTTGCGGGCCTCGTCGCGCGGCGCATCGTTTGCGACGTCGCGGAAGGCAAGGAGCTTCAGGCAGGCGAGCGCTATGGCATCATCCGCTTCGGCAGCCGCCTCGACGTCTATCTGCCGGAAGGCGCGATCCCGCTCGTCGCCGTCGGCCAGACCGCCATTTCCGGCGAGACGGTGCTGGCGGATTCGATCTCCGTCGAACCGCACCACATTTGAACAGGCCACTTTTGAACAGGCAAGAGGACGAGCCCATGGCCAATCCCATTCCGCCCTTCGGTCAGCGCCCCGAGAGGGGGCGCGGATTCCGCAGCCGGCGTCCGGGCGGTCACTTCGGGCACATGCCGATCCGCACGATCATTCCGAACGCGCTGACCGTGCTTGCGCTCTGTGCGGGCCTCACGGCGATCCGCTTTGCGCTTGAAGCGAAGTTCGAGGCTGCCGTGGCGGCGATCATCGTTGCCTCGGTTTTCGACGGGCTCGATGGCCGCGTGGCGCGGCTTCTCAACGGATCATCGAAATTCGGCGCCGAACTCGACTCGCTCACGGATTTCGTGAATTTCGGCGTGGCGCCGGTGCTCGTTCTCTATCTCTGGTCATTGAACGAGATCGGCGGCCTCGGCTGGATCGCGGTGCTGGGCTATGCGGTTTGCTGCGCGCTGCGTCTCGCGCGCTTCAACGTGGCGCTGGAAGACCCGGACAAGCCCGCCTGGACCGGCAATTACTTCGTCGGCGTGCCCGCGCCGGCGGGCGCCATGCTTGTCATGCTGCCGCTCTATCTGAGCTTCATCGGCCTCGACGGGTTGAATACCCTGCCGCTGCTCATCGCAGTGCATTGCTTCTTCGTCGCCTTCCTGCTGATCAGCCGCATACCGACCTTTTCAGGCAAGCGAATGGGCGTTCGCATCAAGCGCGACATGGTCCTGCCGATTTTGCTGCTGGTTGGTTTTTCCGCGGCGGTGATCCTGAACTATCCCTGGATCGCCTTCACCGCGCTGAGTGCCGGCTATCTGGCCATGATCCCCGTCAGCGTCGCGCGCTATCGCCATCATCAGGCGCGCATGGCAAGCGCCCAGGTGCCTGAGAACGACGATCTGCCAATCGGCTGATCACCGTCCGGCAAATGACGGGCGGTCGTCAGTCCCGGTCAGCCGGAGTCTGACGGGCCGTATCCTTCGGCGCCGGGTGGTATGTCGAATGACGGCGCAGCGCGCCGGATGCGTCGAAAATCGGCTCGACGCGGCGGGGTTGCACAGTCGCTTGGGTCGTTTGGCTAGGCATTCCGCTCTCCGTGGCGTCCTGCATCCGGGTTGAGCCTTCGCGCTCCCTGGGCCCCGTTACATCGGTCAGTCGATGGTCATCGGGTCGTTGAGCGCGCGCTTTGGGCCGTGGTGCATCCGCGCGTGGATGAAAATCAGCTTCAGTCTTCCGCTTTCCAGTGCACGGCAACGCGCCATCCAGAGGTCAGCCTCGTCCATCAACATCGCGGCCTTTTCGGGCTGAATTTTGGCGTTTTTAAGGTGGGCGTGGAGTTCCTTCCAGCCGGCCTGAATAAGCGCCACATATTCCGCGGTCAGGTCGTCGGTGCTTTTGACCTCGTAGCGCAGATGCGCCAGCAGCTCGCCATACTCCTCCAGCGTGCAGGGGGTGGGCTTGCGAGGCTCGGCGGCGCGCCATGTGTCCAGGACGTCGCATTTTGCGCGGTCGGTCAGGACGAAATCGGTGATGAGCAGCGCCCCGCCATTGACCAGCGCCCGCATGGCGGAGGTGAGGAATTTCTTGCGATCCCGGAAGGAAAAGAGCGCTTCCCGGGCAAAAATGGCGCCGTAGCGCTTGTCGCCCAGCGGTTCCGTCTCCGGGTCGCCGCTGCGTATCGGCGTTTGCGACAGCATGCCGAGCTTATCCGAGATCACGCCGCCCGCGACGGCGAAAATCGGTTCGCCCTCCAGACCTTCGATGGTGAGGCCGTAGGCCTCGGCTACCGCCCGCATGCTTCCGCCGAGCCCCGGGGCCACGTCGAGACAGGGGCTTCCGGCCGGAAAGGAAATGTTGCGGAGCAGGCCCGGGAAAAAGCTGTCGCCGCCCGGCAGGCTGAAGCCTTCGCCCCAGATGCTCTGAATGATGTCGATGCGCTCTTCGATGGGCGAGAGAACCGCAGGCGTCGGCAGCGCGGGCGTCGGAGGCGCGGCGCTGGGCGCGGGGGGCAGGGAGGGTTCGATCTTTGCGGGCTTTTTGCCATTCGCCCGGGCTGCATCGAGACGGGGGAGATCGCCGACTGCGACGCCTTCCCACCAGGCGCGCAACCGGCTCTTGAGCATGGGCAGGCGCGATGGCTTCGCCGCCTTCACCACCTTCGCAGGTTTTAAGGCGGGTTTGGCGGGCTTTGCCGCCTTTTTGGTCTTCCCGGAGGGCGCGGGGGGCGCATCGTCGCCCCCGAGGCGCTTTTCAGGATGGTCGACCAGATATTTCTCAAGCGTCTGGCGATGGTCGTTGCTCAGCTTGCGCATCTTGCGGAAGCGCGCGATGGCCTCGCCCGACATTTGTTCGAGGCTGGCCCGGAAGACGGGAACGGACATGGCTTTGAGTTCGGCAGTGCCGACCGTCGCCAGATTGATGCCTGTTTCCGCGCTCATCGCCTTCCTGCCGTTCTGGGCCTTCGGGATTGCGGCCGAGGGCTGCGTCGCCCCTTCTGGAGTGACGCTCCGATACGCTTTCTCGCCGGGGATCAGTTGGCTCCGGCGACGCTTGGCGCATTTTCACCCGAATGTTCTTAAAAACGGGTTGGCGTCCGCGCTTTGACCGGGGCGAAGCTGGCGGGTTGTGCCGTCGCGGGACAAGCGCTTAAACTCTGCCGACCACCGGGCCCGGTATCGAATATCGGGGCCGGGCGGGAGGTGGTTTCCAGAAGGCGGCGGGGCGGCGCCAATCCAATGTTGAGACTTGTTGAACCGGTGCTTCGCGCGCCGCGCATCGTTATGGCGCTGTGCTTCCTGCTCTGCATGGTCGCGGAAGCAGGGTTGCCGCGCCTCACGCTGTCATCGGATACGCGTGTTTTCTTCGATCCGAAGAATCCCGAACTGCACGAGCTTCAGAACTTCGAGCGTAAATACGGGCAGAACAACAGCGTTCTCATGGTCGTTTGGGCGGGCGGCAAGAAGGTAACGACACCCGAGACGCTCGCGGCCATCGGCGATCTTACCGCCAAGGCCTGGAAGTTGCCGCACTCGACGCGCGTGGAGTCGCTGACCAATTTTCCCCATGTCACGGCAGATGCTGACAGCTTCGCGGTTGACGAGCTGGTGCCGCATCCGGACCGGGTAACGCCGGCGCAGGCCAACGAAATCGAACATCTTGCGATTTCGGACGATCTGGTCCGCAATCGTCTTATCGCGGCCGACGGAAGGGCGGCAGGCGTTCTCATCAATTTCAATCTTCCGGTCGAGGGCTCGAAGGAGGTGCGCGAGATCATTGCCGCATCCCGGGCGCTTGCGCTTGCCACAGAAGCGGCGCATCCCGGTGTCGAGGTGAAGGTCACGGGCAATGTGATCCTGATGGGGACCTTCTCCGAGGCGGCTGTTCGCGATGCGCGGTTTCTCATTCCCGTGAGCCTCGCCGTCACCGCGCTCATCATGATCATCTTCGTGCGGTCCATCAAACCGAGCCTTGCCATTCTGACGCTGCTCATCCTGTCCAGCGCCTCGGCGATGGGCATCGCGGGCTGGTTCAACTACGTCATCAATCTGTCGACCATCGCCGCGCCGGTCATCATTATGACGGTGAACATGGCGGCCGCCGTCCGCATCGTCACGACGACCATGGCGGAACTCGGCGCCGGCAGGACCAAGGTGGATGCGATCAAGGAATCGCTGAGGATTCATCTGCGTCCCGTGAGCATGACGAATGCGACGAGCGCGTTGGGCTTCCTGTCGATGAACCTTGCCGATGCGCCGCCCTTCGTCGATCTCGGCAACATCGTCGCCATGGGTATCGGCATCGCCTATGTCATGACGTTCACCTGGCTGCCGGCGATGCTGCTGCTGACGCCGCTCACGCCCGCGGTCAGCCGCTCCGAGCGGGTCATGATCGGGCTTGGCCATTTCGTGAACCGGCATTATGCGGCGCTCTTCGCGATCACCGGCGTGCTCGTCGTCGCGTCAGGGTTCTGGCTCGGCAAGATCACGCTCGACGATGACTTTCAGCGCTATTTTGACAAGCGCTTTGCCTATCGCCAGGCATCGGACTTTGCCGAAGATCATCTGACGGGCCTCAACCTCATTGAGTTCGACGTCGGGTCGGGACGCGACAGCGGCGTCTACGATCCGGTCTATCAGCGCAAGGTCTCGGCATTCGCAGCCTGGCTGCGGGCGCAGCCGAAGGTTGTCAGCGTGCTTTCGCTGCCCGACATCACGCGGCGCATCAACAAGACGATCAACTTCGGAAAGCCCGGCGACCAGGACACGATCCCGGACGATACCAACCGGATCGCCCAATATTTCCTGCTCTATGAAATGTCGCTGCCCTATGGCGCCTCGATCACGGACCAGATCAACGTCAACCGCTCATCGAGCAGGGTGACCGCCATTCTTGCGCATGCGACAGCGAGCGAAATCCGGGCCACCAATGAAGCGGCGCAGGCTTGGCTGGCCGCCAATGCGCCGCCCGCGATGCAGACCAAGGGGATCAGCATCAACGTGCTCTTCTCCCATCTCTCCTGGGATAATATCCGCTCGATGATCGGCAGCACCATCGTGTCGATGCTGCTGATCGCGGTCGTGGTGGGGGTGGTGCTGCGCAGCGTGACCTACGGCCTTCTCAGTATTGTCATGAATGTCTTGCCCAGCGTTGTCGGATTCGGGCTCTGGGGACTCTTCATAGGCCAGCTCGGCCTGTCTGCCGCTGTCATCACGGCCATGACGATCGGCCTCGTCGTCGATGACACGATCTACTTCCTCATGATGTATCAGGCGGCGCGGAAGCGGGGGCTCAGCCCGGAAGAGGCGAACAACGATGTTTTCGTGACCGTCGGCGTTGCCATGCTCGTCATCACGTCGTCACTCGCCGTAGGCTTCGGCGTGCTGATGTTTTCGGGCTTCGAGGTCAATTATGCGCTTGGCGCACAGACCTCGATCATCATTGTCGCCAATCTCTTCATCGACTGGATGATGCTTCCGCCGTTGCTTCGACTCATCGATCGCAAGCGGGCGGGCAGGTCTGCAGTGAGCGAGGCGCATGTATAAGGTGCGCCTACGGAAATTATGGTTAAGACTTATCTAAAATTTGCATTTTCTAAAGCTTTATGATTCCCTAGCAAAAGTTGACGAGAGTGGGCTGGGGGCTAAGTAATGCGAACCTATGAGCAGCTGACCGGTGCTGAAGGCCGGCGTATGTTTTTTCGCGCGGAGCGGTACAGGCCGGAAGAACTTTTCAAGGAAGTCGTTCCCGCGGTTTACTTCGGCAACGAGAAAGCTGCGCTCAAGAACATCAGCATGACGGGCATTGCCGCGCAGAGCAGCGATGCCGACACGTGGGATGGTCGGCTGGGCTCGGAGATTCCCTTCGAATTGAAGGTCGGCGACGAGAAGCTCTATCACGGGGCGGGGCGTATCCGTCGTGTCGAGCCGCATGGCGCACGCGCCACGGTCGCACTGGAGTTCACCTCCGGCTATCTCGACATCCCCGCCATCGTCACCAAGCACGACAATCTGCTCCTGTCGCGCGCGCTGGCCGATCCTGCGTTCGGCACCTCTGAGGGCATCCTCCCGGAATTTGCGCAACTCTGCGTGGAGATCGTGAATCTCTTCCGTTCCTACAAGGAAGTACTGGCCTCCTACGAGGCGCGACTGACGGCGACGGGCGACGAGCGCGAGGCGAAGCTGCTTTCGGCGCTGATCGCTTGCGAGGAGCGGATCGTCCCGCAGTGGAAGGAACTCTGGTATCGCGGCAGCGACATTCTGGAGCCGGTATGGGCGGACCCTGTGGTTCTCGCGCGCCACAAGCGCTATGCCGAGCGCGTCCTGACGCCGGACTTCATGCCGGGCGCGGTCATGCGCCGCTGCTATGAAAAGCCGCTCGGCTATCCGGGCGACTTCCAGATCATGAACTATGTCTATGAGTGGCAGCGTATCGGCAACACGCCCTACGAAAAGCTGCTGCATCGCATCGGCATCGAGACCGGCGCCTGCGTCGGCACCCGCCTGCGCATGACGCAGAAAATCCTCGCCGATGCGATCGCCGCCGATCCCGGCGACAAGACGATGAATATCGCCAATCTCGGCTGCGGATCGGCCTATGAGGTCTATGACTATCTGCGCGTCGAGCGCTTGCCGCGACCGGTCAACTTCACCCTGATTGATCAGGACCAGCGCGCGCTGAGCCATGCCTATGAGCATGGTTTCCGCGAGGTGTCACGCCATCGTGGCCGCGCCAAGATCCAGTGTCTGCAGGCCTCTTTCGCGCAGCTTCTCAAGGCGGGCGCAC
The DNA here is from genome assembly GCA_021780275.1 of Pseudomonadota bacterium. The sequence continues at coordinate 9,150 of JAJXZC010000486.1, read as the reverse complement.
TTTTCCGCACGCTGCCGCCGCAGGACATTCTCTACAGCCTGGGCCTCTTTGACTATCTCTCGCACCGCCGCGCCAAGGCGCTCGCGCATGATCTCTACGAGCAGGTTGCTCCGGGCGGCAAGCTCATCATCGCGAATGTGAAGCAGGGGCGCGAGACCTGTCAGTGGCCGCTGGAATTCGTCACCGACTGGAGCCTGATCTACCGCACGGAAGACGACATGCGGGCTATGGTCGAGGGCCTCGACGTCACCAATGTGACCGTCACGGAAGACGCCACGAAGTGCGTCTACCTCATGGTTGCAGACAAGCCGGCCTGATCTTTCGAAGGGGCCTTCGTGGAACGGCGTTAGCGCACGTTCCAGCGAAGTGCGTCGGCGGGATCGGGGGCCACGAACCGGCTTTTCGGGAAGGTCGCCGTGACGGTCGTTCCCTGACCGGTTTCGCTTTCGAGTTCCACCGTGCCGCCATGCAGGCTCATGATCTTGCGAACCAGCGGCAGGCCGAGGCCCGTGCCCTGATGCGTACGCGACATGGCGTTTTCGACCTGCACGAAGGGCTCGAAGATGCGCACAATGTCGGCCTTCTTCACGCCGATGCCTGTGTCGCGAACGGTGAGCGCAAGATTGCGGGCAGCGTCAAGACCGATCTCGATCCAGACATGGCCGCCTTCCGGCGTGAATTTCAGCGCGTTCGAGGTCAGGTTGATAGCGACCTGATTGAAGAGGCGCGGATCAGCGATGATCCAGGGAATATCGTCGCGAACGCGGAATGAGAGTTCGACGCCCAGTTCCGATGCGCGCTGCCGGAACATGCGCATGGCGCGGTTGAGCGACTCGACGGGGTCGATAGGTTCTTCCTCCAGCAGGAGCTTGCCCGCTTCAGCCTTCGAAATGTCCAGAATGTCGTTGATGATGCTCAGCAGATGTGTGCCGCTGGAACGGATGTCGCTGGCGTAGTCGGCATATTTCGGCTGTCCGACCGGGCCGAACATCTGGTTCGCGATGATTTCCGAAAAGCCGATGATGGCGTTGAGCGGCGTCCGCAGTTCATGGCTCATGATGGCGAGGAAGTCGTTCTTCGCGCGGTTCGCCGCCTCCGAACGGCTGAGCAACCTTTCAGAGCGCGTCCTCTCGCGGCGCAGATACTCGTTGTCGATGAAGCTGCGGCGAAGCTGATATTCCTGGATGTAGTTGACGAAGACGCTGACGCCGATCGCAAAGGCAAGGAAGGCGTTGTTGTTGATGAGGATCGTGCTTGGCATCGGATTGACGCTGAACACGACCAGCTCATAAAGGGCGAAAGTCGCCAGCGAGATAGCGGTGGAATAGATGTAGCTCAGCCGCCAGAGGCAATTGCTGTAGCCGATGATGATGATGAGGCCGCCATAATAGAGCTGGCTGCCCGGCGCCTGCGCGAGTGCGATCATCGCGACGACGCTGACCCCGGGTATCGCCATTGAGAGCGAGAGCAGCCCCTGATGCCGATAGGTAAACCATGGCGCGTAGCTGATGGCGGCCAGAAAGAGCAGCAGCGGGCAGGCGATCCCGAAGCGGATGAGCCAGGCTTCATACAGGACGTCGGGGACGATATAGGGATCGAGAAGGGCATAGACGGCAAAGATCACCGCACCCATCACGATTGAAAATCGCGTCAGGCCGAGCTGCCGGCGAAAGTTGCGCTGGCTGTATGAGTCCTCGAGTTCGCCGTTGCGGAAGCGGAGCGTGAACGGATTGAGGGCGTAGTCAGCCGCGTTGCGGCCGATCGAGTCGGCAGCACCTGCAAGGCTTTCCGCGGCCCGGCCAACGGGCTGGCCATGTACGCCTGAAGCTCGATCGATCGAATCCGTCATCTTTGCCCGGCAAAAAACACACTCCCCTATTGAATATGCCAAAAGGGCTAATGGAGGATTAAGCGGGCAGGGTTGGTAAGGATCGATAAAGGTTAACGGCTCGTTGCTTCTCAGAGCGCCCAGAAATAGGCGGCGAGCGCGGCGCCGAAGATGATGCGATACCAGCCGAAGGCCACGAAGCTGTGGCGGCTGACGAAGCCGACAAGCCAGCGCACGACGAAAATTGCCGAGATGAAGGCCGCGACGAAGCCGACGGCGATCACGGCGCTGTCGCCGGCGTTCAGCAGGTGACGGCTCTTCCAAAGGTCGAGAACCGTCGCGCCGAGCATGGTCGGAATGGCGAGGAAGAACGAGAATTCAGCCGCCGTCTTGCGCTCCACGCCGAGCAGCAGGGCGCCAAGGATGGTTGCGCCGGAGCGCGATACGCCCGGCACCATCGCGAGGCATTGGAAAAGTCCGATCTTGAGCGATGTGGCCGGCGTCAGCTCCTCGATGGCCGCGTAGCGCGGCTCCGGCCGCCAGCGTTCGATGACAAGGATGGCGACGCCGCCGAGGATCAGGGAGGCGCAGACCACAGACGGGCTGAAAAGTACGGCCTTGATGAAGTCATGGAGCAGGAAGCCGAAAAACGCGGCAGGCAGGAAGGCAATGGTGATGGCCAAGGCGAAATGCCGCGCCGCAGGGTCGTCCACAAGCCCAAAGGCGACGTCAAAAAGCTTGCGGGCATAGAGCACGCAGATGGCGAGGATCGCGCCGAGCTGGATCACAACCTCGAAGACGGTCGCCAGAGACCCCGAAAATCCGATGAAATCGCCAGCGATGATGAGGTGACCTGTCGAAGACACGGGCAGGAACTCGGTCACGCCCTCGACGATGCCGAGGAAAATGGCCTGTAGCAGGAGCAGAATGTTCATTGTGGGGTCTCTTGGTGCGGTGCGAAGGCGGGCGAATGCCGTCTAATCTAGCATGGGGAACGTACCGTTCCGCCATTGTTGGTGCGCAGCGCCAAGGGTTAAAATTGGTTCATCCTGCGTTCAGCCGCAGCATGCAAATGTGTCGTCCATGGCAGGTACTCTGCCTGGCAATGAATATGGAGGCACCTCATGGTGCGCATTGGAAAGACGTCGGTCCGGATTGTGCTCGCGACCATGGTCAGCGTTGCGGCGCTGAGCACCTATGCGGGTGTTGCCCAGGCGGATGACTGGCGGCACCGCCGCGACCAGAATGGTGACCAGCAGCAAGATCAGTCGCAAGACCAGTCGCAAGATCAGCAGCGGCGCGAGCAGCAGCGGCAGCAACGCCAGGAACAGGATCAGCAGCGCCGGGAGCAGGACCAGCAGCGCCAGTTCGAGCGCCAGCGTCAGCAACAGGACCAGCAGCGTCAGCAGCAGGACCAACAGCGTCAGTTCGAACGCCAGCGTCAGCAGCAGGACCAGCAGCGTCAGTTCGAGCAGCAGCGCCGGGAACAGGACCAGCAGCGCCAGTTCGAACGGCAGCGTCAGCAGCAGGACCAGCAGCGCCAGCTGGAACGCCAGCGTCAGCAGCAGGACCAGCAGCGCCAGCTAGAACGCCAGCGTCAGCAGGACCAGCAGCAACAGTTCGACCGCCGCCGCCGGGAGCAGGACCAGCAACGCCAGTTCGAACAGCGCCGTCAGCCGCAGGACCAGCAACGTCAGTTCGAGCAGCAGGACCAGCGGCAGCAGTTCGACCGGCAGCGCCGGGAGCAGGACCAGCAGCGCCCGCCGAAGGATCGCGAGCGCATCGAGCAGTTGGGTCCGGATCAGCAGCGTCCGGATATGCGTCGCCCGCCGCGGCCCGACGATAGAAACAGGCCCGACGACCGCGTCCGCCGGGACGGACAGCAGTCGGGCCGTGACTGGCACTCGCAGCAATATTCGCGCTTCGAGCATGATCGCGACGAGCGCCGCGTAGAGGCGCGGCGCGAGCAGGAGAGGCGCTGGGGCGATCTGCGCGAACGCAACTGGTCGCGAGTGCGCGACTGGGGTCCCGGATTCGAGCATCGAGAATATTATCGCGGACCGGACTGGGATGACTGGCGCCGCAGGCACTATTCCCCGCGTCCGCGCTACGACTGGTATCACGACCGCTATTCGCGTCCGTGGTTCGACTATGGTTCGGCCACCTATATTTCGATCTTCATGCCGACTTATGTCATTCCGTACGACGCCTATGACACATATGGCAGCACCTATTACGGTCCGGTCGGCTGCAATCGGGATGTCGTCGGCGCGGTGCTTGGCGGCGCGGCGGGCGCCTTGATCGGATCGAGCCATCATGGCGGAGCGGGCGCCACCATCGGCGGCGCCATTGTCGGCGCCATCCTTGGCGGCGCGCTGGGGCAGGCGATCGACATGAGCGATCAGGCTTGCTACGGGCAGGTGCTCGAATATGTGCCGAACAACCAGCCAGTCTATTGGGAGAACAACGGCGCGCAATATCAGGTGACGCCGCTACGCACCTATAGGGGCGATGACGGGCTCTACTGCCGCGAATACCAGACGGAGATCTATATCGACGGCTATCCGCAGCAGGCCTACGGCAATGCCTGCCGCCAGCCGGATGGCTCCTGGCAGCTATCGGATTGATCCGACAACAAACAAAAAGGGCCGGCGTTGCTTTCGCAGCGCCGGCCTTTTTCTTTTGTGCAAAGCGTCAGTCTTCGCGCGGGCTCGTGATGCGCGTGACGTCGCGAACGGCGCCGCGCGCCGCGCTGGTCGTCATCGCGGCATAGGCCTGCAGCGCCGGAGAAACGCGGCGCTTGCGCTTTTCCTTCGGATGCCAGCCGTTCTTTTCCGCGAGTTCGCGGCGGGCGGCGAGTTCCGCATCGTCCACGGCGAGGTGGATCGAACGCTTCGGAATGTCGATCTCGATACGGTCGCCGGTTTCGACGAGACCGATCGCGCCGCCTTCCGCCGCTTCCGGCGAGACGTGGCCGATGGAGAGGCCCGAGGTGCCGCCCGAGAAGCGCCCGTCGGTCACGAGAGCGCAGGCTTTGCCGAGGCCCTTCGACTTGATGTAGCTCGTCGGGTAAAGCATTTCCTGCATGCCGGGTCCGCCGCGCGGGCCCTCATAGCGGATGACGACGACTTCGCCCGCCTTCACCTCGCCGGTGAGAATGCCGGAGACGGCCGAGTCCTGGCTTTCATAGACGCGCGCCGTACCGGAGAAGACGAGGATCGACTCGTCGACGCCTGCCGTCTTCACGATGCAGCCATGCTCCGCGAGATTGCCGTAGAGAACAGCGAGGCCGCCATCCTTGCTATAGGCGTGAGCCGCATTGCGGATGACGCCATTTTCGCGGTCGAGATCGAGATCGGCGAAGCGGCGCGACGTCGAGAAGGCTTCCGTGGTGCGGACGCCGCCGGGCGCCGCGCGGAAGAATTCATGCGCGTGGTTGTTCTTCGTGATGCCGATGTCCCAATGGTCGATCGCTTCGCCAAGGCTCGGGCTGTGGACCGTCGAGACGTTGCGATGGATGAGGCCGGCGCGGTCGAGTTCGCCGAGAATGGCGAAGATACCGCCGGCGCGGTGCACGTCTTCCATGTGGATGTCGTTGCGCGCAGGCGCGACCTTGCAAAGGTTCGGCACCTTGCGAGACAGGTGGTCGATGTCGCGCATGGTGAAATCGACCTCGCCTTCATGCGCGGCGGCGAGAAGATGAAGCACGGTGTTGGTCGAGCCGCCCATGGCGATGTCGAGCGACATGGCGTTCTGGAAGGCTTCGAAGGTCGCGACGTTGCGCGGCAGAACGCTCGCATCGTCCGTTTCGTAATAGCGGCGCGTGATCTCGACGATGAGGCGGCCCGCTTCGAGGAAGAGGCCCTTGCGGTCGGCATGCGTCGCCAGCGTCGAGCCGTTGCCGGGCAGCGAAAGGCCGAGCGCTTCCGTCAGGCAGTTCATGGAATTGGCCGTGAACATGCCCGAGCAGGAGCCGCAGGTCGGGCAGGCCGAACGCTCGATCACGGCGACCTGCTCGTCCGAAACCTTGTCGTCGGCGGCGGCGACCATGGCGTCGATGAGGTCGACGGCGTGTTCTTCGTCGCCCCATTTAACCTTGCCGGCTTCCATCGGGCCGCCGGAGACGAAAACGACCGGGATATTGAGGCGCATGGCGGCCATCAGCATGCCGGGCGTGATCTTGTCGCAATTGGAGATGCAGACCAGCGCGTCGGCGCAATGGGCATTGACCATGTATTCGACGCTGTCGGCGATGAGGTCGCGCGAGGGCAGGCTGTAAAGCATGCCGTCATGGCCCATGGCAATGCCGTCGTCGACGGCGATGGTGTTGAATTCCTTGGCGACGCCGCCCGCTTTCTCGATTTCGCGGGCGACCAACTGGCCGAGATCCTTCAGATGCACATGACCCGGCACGAACTGTGTGAAGGAGTTCGCAATAGCGATGATCGGTTTTCCGAAATCGCTGTCATTCATGCCGGTGGCGCGCCAAAGGCCGCGGGCGCCGGCCATGTTGCGGCCATGGGTCGATGTGCGTGAACGATAGGGGGGCACTGCCTTGTCCTTTCGAGTAGGAACGGGTCGTTTGGGAGCGGGGGCCTGTGACCTCATATGGGGATGGCCGGGGCTCTCGTCGCCGGGTTTGGGCGTCTTTTTATCCGCCGAAGCCGGAGGACACAAATAGCACGAAACATATGGCGTAACCTTATGTAATACGCCGGAATATCCATGTTTATGGCGCGGTTTTTCGGTGAACGGAAATAGTGTTGCAAGCCGTTCGCATCACCTCCCCTGGCCTGTGATCAGGGCGGGAAGCGAAGGAACTGAACTGGGCGACATTCCGAATCGTCCGGCGCTCCGACGCATTTGAAGGTGTCCCATGCGGGGTTGTCTCACATTACATTCAGGTAAGATAATGGTGGCGGGGCATCTGTGTCTTCCTGCGCTCACAATCTGCAAGCTTAGAAAATTTGCAGCGCCGAGAGACGGTGACGACAAAATCTCCTTGTTCTACGTGCATCCGATTGCACGGCGCGCCGCGCATGCCTTGCCCGGCAGCGATGGTGACTATTCGATGGGCACCCTCCGACGGGCCCTCGTTCCGCGTGATCCCGCGTTAACGGGGCATGAACCGCAATTTGAGGGATGAAGCGCACGCGGAATGGCGCTAGCATTCTTCTTGGTGGCTGCGATGTGGCGGGGGGTCTTCCGCTGCCCTTGCACCGCTCCGTTCTTGGGCACGCCGTGCCCCAAGCTTCAAATCGAAGCCAACAGGAGCTTCTTCATGATCGGAAAAATCGGGACAGGGCTCGCCGCGCTGGCCATTGCCGGGGTGATCTCGGTCGGCGCGCATGCCGAAGAAAAAGTCCTCAACATTTACAACTGGTCCGACTACATCGCGAAGGACACGGTTGCGAAGTTTGAAAAGCAAACCGGTATCAAGGTTCGTTACGACGTCTATGATGGTAACGAGACGCTGGAAGCGAAGTTGCTCGCCGGGCATTCCGGTTACGACATTGTCGTGCCTACGGCCTTTCCGTTCCTGGATCGTCAGGTGAAGGCCGGTGTCTATCTGAAGCTCGATAAGAGCAAGATACCGAACTACAAGAACCTTGATCCGAACCTGATGAAGCAGGTTGCGGCAGCCGATCCGGGCAACGAGCATGCTGTGATCTGGCTCTGGGGCACCACGGGCCTCGGCTACAACGTCAAGGCGATCGAGAAGCGCATTCCCAACGCGCCGGTTGACTCGCTCGACCTGATCTTCAAGCCGGAGAATGCGAAGAAGCTCAAGGACTGCGGCATCACCATGCTGGACAGCCCGACGGATATCATTCCGATTGCGCTTAACTATCTCCACATCGATCCGAACTCGCAGAAGACCGAAGACCTCGAAAAGGCCAAGGCGCTGCTGCTCAGCATCCGGCCCTATGTGAAGTATTTCCACTCGTCGCAGTACATCAACGATCTCGCCAATGGCGACATCTGTCTGTCGCTCGGCTGGTCCGGCGATATTCTGCAGGCTGCTGCGCGTGCCACGGAAGCCAAGAACGGCGTCGAGGTGAAGTACTCGATTCCGAAGGAAGGCACGATGGTATGGTTCGACAACATGGCGATCCCTGCCGACGCGCCGCATCCGGAATACGCTTACCAGTGGATCAACTTCATCCTCCAGCCGGAGATCGAGGCCGTAAACTCGAACTACGTCTCCTACGCCAATCCCGTTCCGGCGTCGAAGGCCATGATCGACGATGCGATCAAGAACGATCCGAACATCTATCCGCCGGAAGATGTGATGAAGAAGCTCTTCGCTGTGCCGACCAAGTCGGAAAAGTTCAACAGGCTGCAGACGCGGGCCTGGACGACGATCCGCACCGGCCAGTAATCACACGACAGACCCCGGCCTCCTGGCCGGGGTCTTCTCTTTCCAGTATATCTTCAGCCAGCATGCTGTTTCGGGGGTGATATGGCGGACGGGCGAACTTCCAGCTTGTCGGAGCGAATCTGGGTCGGACTCGGCCGCGTCGGAATTACGGGCAAGCGCATTGTGATTGGCGTTCCGTTGATCTGGCTTACGCTCTTTTTCATCCTGCCTTTTCTGATCGTTCTGAAGATCAGTTTCGCGACGCAGATCGTCGGCATTCCGCCCTTCACCGATCTATTCGACTGGAGCGGGGGCGGGCTTTTCCCCAATCTGCAGATCGACTGGTCGAACTACAGTTACCTGTTCGAAGATCCGCTCTACATTGTCGCCTACTTCAACTCGGTCAAGATTGCATTCTTCTCGACCTGCATCTGTACGCTGATCGCCTATCCGGTTGCCTATGGCGTCGCGCGGGTGCCCGAGACATGGCGTAATCCTCTGCTTCTGCTCATCGTGCTGCCGTTCTGGACCTCGCTGCTGCTGCGCGTCTATGCCTGGATCGGCCTTCTCAAGAATAACGGCGTCATCAACAATTTCCTGATCTCGCTCGGCGTCATCAGCGAGCCGCTGCCGATGATGAACAATGCCTTCTCGGTCTATGTCGGCATCGTCTATTCCTATCTGCCGTTCATGATCCTGCCGCTTTACGCCACGCTGTCGCGCCTCGACTTCACTCTGCTCGAAGCGGCGGCCGACCTCGGCGCATCGCGAACGCGCGCATTCTTCACGGTGACCTTGCCGCTCTCCATACCGGGCGTCATCGCGGGCGCGATGCTCGTCTTCATTCCCGCCATCGGCGAATTCGTCATCCCCTCGCTGCTGGGCGGCCCGGCAACCACCATGATCGGCCGCGTCATCTGGGACGAGTTCTTCGAAAATCAGGCCTGGCCTGTCGCCTCCG
>JAJXZC010000100.1:8864-16650 GCA_021780275.1 Pseudomonadota bacterium | reverse complement strand
GTCTATGCACAAGGGTTGCCTCAGCTGATAGCGCTTCGATTTCTCGCGGGCATCGGGCTTGGCGGCGTTGCGCCGAGCGCGGTCGCCATGGCCTGCGATTTCTCCCCGAAGCGTCTGCGAGCGACATTCGTGCTAATCATCTACTGCGGCTTCTCCCTCGGCTTCGTCATCGCGGGCTACGCCGCAGCAAAGCTGATCCCGGAGTATGGCTGGCGCGCGTTGTTTTGGGTCGGCGGGCTTGCGCCGATCGCGCTCGCAATCGCACTCATCGCGATCCTTCCAGAATCCCTCGAATATCTCGCCCTACAGCACCGGGAGCCGACGCGTATCGCGGCCATCCTGAATAAAATCGATGGCGCGCTCGCGCTCGCGCCCGATACGGTCTTCACCACAGCCGAACGTGAGCCCGGCAGCGTCGTGCAGCGCCTGTTCCAGCAGCGCCGGGGCATCGGCACTTCGCTGCTGTGGCTCGTTTTCTTTATCAATCTCGCCGAATTCTATGCGCTCCAGAGCTGGCTGCCGACGGTCCTGCGGGGGCTGAATTACACGATGGATCAGGTGGCGTGGACCACCTCGCTGACGACGATCGGAGGCATCCTGATTGCGTTCGTCGTCGGCCCCTGCATGGACAGGCTCGGATATTACGTGACGGTCGGCGTGCTTTACCTCGCGGGGGCGGCCATCGTCGCACTAACCGGCCTAACGCTGTCCATGTCGGTCGCCGTGGTCATGGCCGCCTGCTTTCTCGCAGGCGTCTGCATCAGCGGCGGCCAGAAGAGCGCAATCGCTCTCGCAGCGGTTCATTATTCGCCGGCCGTGCGCTCGACCGGCGTAGGTTGGGCGCTCGGTATAGGTCGGCTCGGCGGCATCGTCGGCCCGATGGCTGTCGGTGCAGCCCTGGCATCCGGCTGGACGCCAGCCAATGTATTTTATGCAGGCGGCGTCCCCCTGCTCGTCGCCGCGTGCGCGATCTTCGCAATGGCCGGGCACAACCGCCGCGCGCCGGGAATCCTGGTTGCGAGGTGAGCAGGAGTGAATCGTAACGAAACATTGTTCGGAAAGAACGGCGGTCTGGTGCGTGATCACTGCGTCCCTCAAGTGGGAGGCTGTCCTGAGATCGTAATCACTTGACAGTGGGCTACGTCCCGATGGCGCGTGCCCGCAGGGGTGTGGCCAGGCCGCCTGTGACGGGTTTGATGGTGTCGCCAGACATCCCCGCAACCCGATCGGGGGAGCGACATGGCCACGAAGGACAAGATTGCACGGCGCAAGCTGTCGCTGCTCGAACTGGCGGCTGAATTCGGCATTCGGAGCATTCGGATCCTTCCGTAGCGCGATATCTCGTGTCGGAAGATTATTCGCCACTGACTAATCCTTCGAGCGGCACCCAATGATCTCTTTCGAATTTGCGCAGCTGCATCTTCTTGATTGGTCGATAGTTGTTTGGTCGGGTCTCAACAGAAATCCCAGGGAGCAGAAGCGGTGACTCAAAATCAAGGTGCGACGCCTGCTTCATGACGTTTTCCCGGGTGAGATCGTCGCCGCATCGGCGCAGGACGTATTCCAGGGTCTGAGCGTTCGCATATCCGTACATATTCAGAAAATCGTGGGTATCGGCGCTGGCGTTGTACTTTGCCATCCACTCGCGCCACGCCACTATGGCGGGATCATTTCGCCACGCTGCGTCGTCGGGGTCCTTCAGATAGGTCGAGCTTATGACTCCTTGTACCCGGTCGAAGCCGACTAGCTTTAGAACGCCGGAAATCGATGACGAGTTGTAGAGAAGTAGGATGAGTGGCTTCCAGCCGATTTCAGATATCCTGCGTAGGGCCTGCGCGGTCGCTTTGGGCGTCGCCAAGAGGACAACGACATCAGCGCCAGCTGCCTTCAGCTGAACAATCTGGGAATCCACGGTCGGATCAGAAGTCTCGAATGAGGTAGCCTTGACGACCGCCGCGCCATGATTTCCGATCCCCTCGCGAAAGCCCGTGAGCGAATCTCGTCCAAGATCGTCATTCTGCCATAAGATGCCAATTCTAGCTTGCGGACGGGCTGCAAGGAGGTAACGGGCATATCCTTTGGCTTCGGATGCAAGACCAGGTGCCCACCCCATCGTCCACGGGAAATTTGTGGGATCTGCAAACCGTGTCGCGCCGGACCCGACGAAAAGCTGCGGGACGTGCTTAGCATTGAGATATTTCTGTACGGCGGCGTTCGTTGCAGAGCCCAGCGATTGGAAAAGCAGAAGCACTTCCTCGCTTTCTACGAGCCGACGTGTTTGCTCGACCGTCTTGGGCGGCGAATATGCATCATCGACCGATATGAATTTGATCTTTCGGCCGTCGATGCCGCCGCGATCGTTCAGGCTTGCGAAATACGCTGCTTGAGCAATGGCTGCGACCGAATAGGATGAGGCAGGACCGCTGTATGGCATGGTTTGACCGATCCGGATTTCCGTATCCGAAGCGCCTGGATCGTAACGCTTCATGTCGGCTTGCGCCGTCGTAGCGAGGGTTGGTGACGCCAGTGTCAGGATCAGGGCCAGACGAATGATCAAGACCATGCGCTCCTCAAGTTGCTGTGTTTTCGCAACGCGTTCAATCTGCGCCGACATTCGTATATAAGTGTACGACAATGACAAGCCGTGCGCGGACTATCCGGCGGCAGGATGTCGTCCGGTGCATGGATATGTGGTCGTCTTTGATGGCGTCGATCTTCGCTGGATCTTTCGTAGGTTGACTCGATCCGGCCCATTGGCTGAAATCGTAAATCGGTTCATGATATCGAACGGATATGGACGCCTGTGGAGCACCTTCCGCAGACCGAACCAACATTCAGGACTGACGGGATTCAGGCTTGCGATCGTCTAAAGATTGTAGGTTGTTATGATGGAAGTTGGCCCCGGCGGCGATCGGCGTCGCACGGTCGCGGTCGTTGGTACCGGGCTGATGGGAGCCGGCATCGCGCTGGTATTCGCCTCGTCCGGGGCCGAGGTGGCGTTGTGCGGGCGCGACATTATGGGCTCGCTTAGGGGCGTCGACCGTATCCGAGCGCGACTTGAGCGTCTTCAAACGCGCGGAAATTCGGCGGGACTGCAAGGATCTGAAATTCTCGAACGGATCAAGCCTACCCTGATCGATGGTCCCGATCTGTCGAGATGCGGTCTTGCAATTGAGGCGGTTTCAGAAGACCGACCAACAAAGAACACCGTATTGCGACAGCTGGAGCGTGTGCTCGGTCCGGACGCGTTCATCGCTTCCACCACCTCGGGGCTCCCGATTTCCGGATTGGCGAGGGAGCTCCGGCTGCCCGAGCGGTTCATCGGATTGCATTTTTTTTCACCCGCGGAGAGGATGGCGTTAGTCGAGGTTGTACGAGGCGAGGAGACGTCCGGATCTACGGTCGAGGCCGCTTTGGAATGGGTTTTGTTCGCCGGGAAGGTTGCAATTCTTGTACGAGACGGCCCCGGGTTCTTTGCCACCCGCATCTTTGCTGCCTACCTGGACGAGGGCGTCGGGATGCTCGTCGATGGCGTGGCGCCTGAGACGATCGAGGCAGCCGCGCGATCGGCAGGCCGTGTCTTGGGGCCTTTAGCGACGCTCGACGAAACCGGCATCGACCTCAACCTTCAGCAGGCCCGTCAGGCGCAAGCCGATGGTCTGCCGGAACGCTTTCTGCGTCCACTCTCCAGTGGCGCGCTAACTGAAATGGTCGCTGCTGGACGTCGCGGCAGGCGCAAAGGCGGCGGATTCTACGATTGGCCAAGTAGCGGGAAAGACCGACGCATCTGGGCCGGTTTGGTCGATATGTTCCCGCGACAGCGCATACAACCCGACATTGAATACGTTCGACGACGCTTGCTCGCGGCGGAGGCTCTGGAATCGTTGCGATGCCTGGAGGAAGGCGTAATAGACAACGCCGACGACGCGGACACGGCGACTGTTCTCGGCTTGGGGTTTGACGCGAAGTTGGGCGGCATTCTCAGGTGGGCCGAGGCTTTCGGTTTGGCCGAGTTCACGCGATTATGTCGTGAACTGTCACGTGCACACGGCAGCCGCTTCGAGCTTTCGCCTTGGCTTCAGAACCTCGCTTCTGGCGAAGCTGGTCTGGCCCGATACAGACGGTTGGGAACAATGTCATGAATGGACCATTGCGTGGGCTTCGCATCATCGAATTCGGCGGCATTGGCCCGGCGCCATTCGCTTGCGCCTTGTTGGCAGACATGGGCGCGGACGTGTTGCGCATAGACCGGCCCGCGAAGCCGGGTGACGGTTCGGATGCGGCGGCGCGCTTCGATTTTTACAACCGTAACAAGAGATCGGTCGCGCTCGATTTGAAGCAGCCGGCTGCGATCGAGGCGGGGCTGTCACTGGTCGCCAAGGCGGATGCGCTGGTTGAAGGCTTTCGGCCGGGCGTCATGGAACGACTCGGGCTCGGGCCAGATCGATGCCTGGCCGTCAACCGCCGCCTCGTGTTCGCGCGCATGACGGGTTGGGGCCAGGACGGTCCGATCGCACAGGAAGCTGGGCATGACATTAACTATCTTGCGCTCACGGGCGCGCTTCATTCGATCGGCGATCCGGATAGGCCACCCCCACCTCCGCTCAATCTTGTCGCAGACCTCGGCGGCGGCGGCATGTATCTAGTTGTCGGCGTGCTTGCCGCCGTGCTGGAGGCGCGCGCAAGCGGACGTGGTCAGACCGTCGACATCGCCATGATCGATGGCGTGACGCATCTCATGTCCGCGTTTCAGGCGTACAGGCAGAAGGGGACATGGACGGCGAACCGCGGCGAAAACATCGTCGACGGCGGCGCGCCGTTCTATCGCTGCTACGAGACGAAGGACCGAGAATATGTCGCGGTTGGCGCGATCGAACCGCATTTCTATGCTAACTTGATCACGTGTATGGGGCTTTCCACGAGCGAAATGCCTGCGCAGAATGACCGCGCTGCGTGGCCGGCGATGCGCGTGCGCTTCGCCGGAATCTTCAGGACGCGAACGCGGGACGATTGGGTCGCTGCTACGGCCGGTCGTGACGCCTGCCTCGCGCCCGTGTTGTCGATCGACGAGGCGCCGCTGCATCCGCAGATGCTGGCGCGAGGCGTTTACGCCCCTTTCGACGGGGTCCGCCATCCAAGCCCCGCGCCCCGTTTTTCACGCACGCCATCCGCGCTGGAACGGCCGACGCCGCGGCCGGGGCAAGATAGCCGTACTGCGCTGGCCGAGTGGGGGCTCGCATCCGCAGAGATCGCCTCGCTCGAACAGTCTGGCGCCATGGTTCAAGCCTGACATGGAGCTGCTTCTCATACGACATGGCCGCCCCGACGAGCACGACAAGGACTCGCCGCACGATCCTCGACTTCATGCGGACGGATGGGAGCAGGCGCGTGCGGTGGCCGACCATCTCAGCAAGTACGGCGTGACCCGCATCGTCGCGAGCCCGATGAGGCGGGCGCGGCAGACCGCGGCGCCACTCGCCGAAAATGCCGGCCTGCCGGTCATCACGATCGACGGCTGGGCCGAAGCCGACCGCAACAGTGGCCCATATCGGTCGATGGAGACCTTGCGTGCGGCAGGCGGCGACGCCTGGGAGCGTTTCCTCGAAAACCCTATTCGATTTCTCGGGGCCGATCCGGAAATCTTTCGCGCGGCCGTGCTCGACGCATTCGCGCAAACGATAAACGGCGGCGACTACGACGCATGCGTCGCCGTCTTCTGCCACGGCATGCCGATCAACATCGTCGTCGCGCATCTGTTGGGCCTCGACAGCGTCACCAAATTTGCGATCCGCTACGGTTCGATCACACACGTGCGGCGCTCAAGCCGCGGTAAGGTCGGCGTCGTCAGCGTCAATGAGACCGGACATTTGCCGCGCGCGATGCCCGTGGCGCAGAAGGACGTGAAATGAATCTCAACTACGTCCGCTCTCTCGCTTTCGATCCGATCGCGCAGGAATATGACGAGCGCGACAGCGTCCTCTACGCGTTGAGCCTAGGGATCGGCGATGATCCGTTGGACGAAGACGAGCTTCCCTACGGGTACGAAGGTCGCGGCCACGCCGACCCGAGAATTGCACGTCAAGCGGGGTTCAGCTGGCCGATTTCGCACGGTCTGAATACGTTCGGCCTAGTCTGCCGCGCCGCATTGAAATATCTGGCGCCGCGCGCCTCCGAGCGCATCGTCGGTATGTCGGCGCGATTCACGGCGCCGGCCTTTCCCGGCGACACCATCCGGATCGAGTTTTTCAAATCCGAACGCGGGGCAACCTTCCGCGCCACCGCGCTAGATCGCAA
Organism: Pseudomonadota bacterium; assembly: GCA_021780275.1. Next base: position 10,356 of record JAJXZC010000100.1, on the reverse strand, counting down.
CGTACGTGTGCTGGATCGTGGCGAAGTCGTTCTGAACTAATCGACCACACCGCCGGAACGAAAACCGCTCCGGCGCTCGAATTCCACCTCACATCTTGCAGGCAGGATCGACGGGCGGAATGATCGTCGCGCCGGCCTCGATCTTCTTGATCTTGTAGGTGGGCTTGCCGTCCGGCCCCGGTCCTATCACCGTCACGGCAACGGGCCGAACCAACTGGTGGTCGCCAGCACGCATTTCGACCTCGCCCAGAAGCGTTTCCGTCTTAATGCCGCTGAGCGCCTTGAGCACTTCGTCGACGTTCGTCGACTTCGCCTTGTTGACCGCCGCCGCCATTAGCTGAAGACCGACATACTGGTCAGCGGCCGTGTAGGGCGGCGTTTCGCCGTTGTACTTCGCCCGGTAGTCGCTGACGAACTTCTGGGCTTGCGCGCCCGGAAAATCGGCGGTGAAGCCCTGCGGCTGGTACACGCCGAGCACAGCTTCGCCTTGCGCCGGCAGCGTCTGCGGAATGACGAAGCTGTTGCCGAGCACCATCTTGTATTTCTTGAACAAACCGAACTGCTGCTGCTGCTTCGCCAGGTTGATTGCGTCGCTGCCGAAGATCGTCACCAGCAGCCCCTCGGCCGGATCTGCGCCGAGCTCGGAAATCTTGGCGCCGAAATCCGGCGTGCCCAAAGGCGCGAACAGCGACTTGCCGACCGTGCCGCCTTGCGCCGTCACCAACCCCTTGAATTTCTCGGCTGTGTCGCGCCCGACCGCATAGTCGACCGACAACATGTCCCATTTCTTGAAAGGCTGGTCCTTCAAAAGGTCCTTGTAGAGCCCCATCGTCATCGAATCGTTCTCGACGACGCGGAAAAAATTCGGCGAGCAGCCCTTGCCCGTAAGTCCGTCGGCTTTGGCCATGACGTCGATCTGAATAGCCTTGAGCGCAGGCATTTTCGCAGCGAGCGCCGGCGCCACCGACGACGTCGACATGCCCGTGATGAAGATCGCGCCGTCTTTTTGGATCACGCGCGTAGCTGCGTCGACGGCGGCGTCGGGCGTTCCCGCATAGGAAACGTAAATGCCTTCGAACTTCTTGCCCGCGGCGCCGCCAGCAGCGTTCAAGTTCTCGATCGCCAGAGTGGCCGCCTTCTGCTGCGAATCCTTGATGCCCGCCAGCGGCCCCGTGTCGATCAACATCACGCCGACCTTGATCGTATCGTCGGCCGCGATCGCGACCCAGGCCGACGACGTCAGCATCGTCGTCGCCAGCGCGATCTTCAGAGTGTTTCGGAGCGCCTTAGATTTCTGCTTAGACATGCTTTCCTCCCTGTCATCCCGACTTGAGAACTATAGAGCCATCAGCTTCTGGTTCGCCGGCGCGTCGATCTCTCCGATCGGACCGCCGCCGACGATCTCGCCCTTCGACAGCACAACGAACCGGTCTGTCGTCCGCTTGACGAGGTTCAGATGCTGTTCGACCGCGAGCAGTCCCGTACCTGTCTT
>JAJXZC010000100.1:0-8854 GCA_021780275.1 Pseudomonadota bacterium | reverse complement strand
TTGAGCGCCGCCGCGAGACCGTCGATCAGCAGAGGCGAAAGTCCCTCGGACGGTTCGTCCAGAAGGAGAATGCCGGGATTGGCCATCAGCGCGCGTGCGATTGCGAGCATCTGCTGCTGGCCGCCGCTCAACATGGTCCCGGCGCTGTCGGCGCGCTCCTGCAGGATCGGGAACAGGTCGTAGACCTGCTTGAGATCCCATTGGCCGGACCGCCCGGTCGCCCTGCACAGCAACAGGTTTTCGCGGACAGTCAGATTTGGAAGGATGCGGCGGCCCTGTGGCGCGATGGAGACGCCGAGCTTCGCGGCCATATAGCCTGGCGAACGAGCAAGACTTGTTTCGCCAATGCGGATATCGCCGCCCTTGATCGTGGTCTCGCCGAAGACCGACAACAGCAGCGTCGATTTGCCTGCGCCGTTACGCCCGACGATGGCGATCGCCTCGCCCGGCTCGACAGTCAGATCGAGCCCGTGAAGGACGGTCGAGGGGCCGTAGCCGGCGTAGAGCCTTTCGAAGGTGAGCCGGCTCATGCCGCCGTCCCCAGATAGGCGTCGACGACGCGTCGGTCCGCCCTGATTTCAGCCGGCGAGCCCGTCGTCAGATGGCGGCCGAGATCGAGAACGGTGATCGTGTCGCAGCAGGCAAAAACTGCTTCGACGTCATGCTCGACGATGACGGCGCAGAAGTTCCTATCCCGCACGAGGCGTCGGACATGCTTGAACAGATGCAGCGTTTCGCTCGCCGACAGTCCCGCGCCCGGCTCGTCCATGAGAAGCAGGCGCGGTCGGCCAATGAGCGCCAGCGCGACATCGACGCGTCGCTGAACGCCGTAGGCGATGCGCCCGGCCGGTTCGTCGAGAAAATCTCCTAGGTCCATCGTGACGACAACGTCGTCGAGATGGGGGTCACGCAAGTGATGGGCGACCAACTGCAATTGCTCGCGAACGGTCAGCTTTTGAAAAATGCTCGTCTTCTGGAACGACCGAGACATCCCCTTGTGACGCCGCCAGGCGACGGACCGCCGCGTGACGTCTTCGCCGTCGTAGCGCACGATCCCCGCTGTCGGCGGCCGACGCCCGCAGATCGCATCCATCAGCGTCGATTTGCCGGCGCCATTCGGGCCGATCACGCCGTGGAGTATGCCTTCGCCGGCGAATTGGAGCGTGACGTCGCTCAACGCCCGCACCGAACCGTAATTGACGCTGAGGCCCTCGACTTCCAGCATGTCAGGCTCCGCTTTTCGGGCCGCCCGGAGCGACGAAGATTCTCGAGAGGAAGGCGAACAGGCTGCCGGAGAGGCCGCGCGGGAAGAACACGATGAAGACGACGATGGCGACGCCGGTCAATAGCTGCGTGAAGCCGCGGGCGCCGAATTCGTCCTGCGCGAGCGTGAACAAAAAACCACCAGCGATCGGACCGATCGATCCGGCGACGCCGCCAATTAGCGCCGAGACGAGCGCGTTGGTGCTGACGCCGATGCCGAGGCTCTCCGGCGAGATGAAGCCGGAATTGAGCACATGCAGCAGGCCGCCGATCGCCGCGACGATGTTGACGAGCACGAAGGCGGCGAGACGCGGGACATAGGTATTGAAACCCGAAAAGCGCATTCGCTCCTCGTTCTCGCGGATAGCGCGCAGGATTGCGCCGAGGCGCGAGGTCCGCACGAAGAAGAGCGCGAGGCCGACGATCCAGGTCGCGCCCCAGGCGATTGGCCAGAACTTCGCGGGCGTCTGAAGATCGGCCGATGTCATGCCCAGGAAAAGGCCGCGAAACCTGACCGCGAGGCCGTCGGCGCCGCTCGTGAGGTCGCGTAGCGCCTCCAGCATCACGCTGTGGCTGATCATTTCCCCGGCCGCGAGCGTCAGCATCATGAAGGCGATCGCGTTGGTGCGAACGATCAGCGAGCCGAGGATGGCCGAATAGGCGATGACGATGGCCAGCGAAGCTAAAGCCGCCGAGACAGGAGAGAAGTCAAGTTCGCTGAGCAGAAGCGAGAAGAGATAGCCGGCGCCGCCGTAGACGATCGCCGCGCCCAGCGAGACGAACGCCGTTTGGTCCACGAGGAACGCGACGATGAGCGCCACGATGCCGAGAATCAGTCCCTCGTTGGCGAGCTTCAGCGAAAACTCGCTGAGCAGAAGCGGTGGCGCAATCAGCCCCACGGCCAGCGCTGCGACGCCGAACACGCTCAGCGCGATCCGTGATCCACCGCCCGCAGGCGAGGTTCGCAAACCAGATGGGGCCTGGGTATCGAGCGAATCGGGTTGGATCATGTGATCACCCGTCCCTTGCCGATCCCGCGCGGGGCAACCAGCAGAACGACCATCAGCAGAATGTACGGTGCAAGGGCCGCGACATTGGGCAGGAAGACGGACCCAGCCACCTCGACGAAACCGAATAGGATCGCCGCCACCACGGCGCCGGAAATGCTGCCGGTTCCGCCGATGACGACGATTATCAGGCAATCGACGATCATGACCATATCCATGCCCGGATCGACCGACAGGTACGGCCCCGCGAGAACTCCGGCAATGCCGGCAAAGGCGGCGCTGAGACTAGTGATGAACTGGCTAAGGCGATCGGCGTTGATCCCCATCATGCGTGCGACCGACGGATCCTGGCTCACCGCGCGGACCTGCAAACCGGACGAAGTGTATCGAAGCCAGGCGGCAAGACCGGCGCAGGAGCCGAGGCCCATGAAGATCAGGAAGATGCGATAGACGGGATAGGACAGGCCGAAGACGCTGGCCGAACCGGAGAGAATCGCCGGGGCCTCGACGCTGCGCGCCCCGCCGCCGTAGGCGTAGATGATCGCCTGTCCCACGATGATGCCAAGGCCGAACGTCACTAGCGCGACCTCGATGTGCGACCGATGCTGCAACGGACGTAGCACCAAGCGCTCGAAGAAGATTCCGACGCCCGCCAGGATGATCGGCACGATCAGCAGCGCGACCCAGAATCCCGCTACCATCGCGACGGAATAGCCCAGATAGGCACCGAGCATATAAACGGCACCGTGTCCAAAATTCATGACGTCGCGCAAGCCATAGATCAGTGCAAGACCGCTGGCGAGCATGACAAGCAGCGAAGCGAGTGCGAGTGAATTGGCTATGAGAAGCGCAATCATCCGTCGCTTCCCCTGCGGAATTCAATCATGAGCCGGCTCCCGGCGGAGCGCGCCCGCGGGGCGCAGAAGCCTGGCCGAAAACGTGCGCATCCATCTGCAGACGCAGAACGTCCTCCGGCCATCGCATTCCCTCCTACCGCTCGCTTGGTCGCGATGTCATCTAGTTAGTGAACCAGCGTATCAGTCTCTTGCCCGAAGTGCAATGGAAGTCGTCGTTGCGGTGCGCCGGAGGGACCCAAAATCAGTCGCCAAAGCCCTTGGCGCGGTCCTTCAGCACAAACTTCTGTATCTTGCCGGAGGGCGTGCGAGGGATGGCCTCGATGATTTCCAAGCGTTCCGGCCAGAACTGCTTCGTTACTTTCTTGGCGGTTAGGTGGGCTTGCATAGCCGCGAAGTCGAATTCATACCCCGGTCGCGTCTGGACGAAAGCGCAAGCCCGTTCCCCAAGCCGAGCATCCGCGTACCCGACGAGCGCGACAGCTAAGATTGCCGGATGTTCGTACAAAACGTTTTCGATATCCGCGACCGGCACGTTCTCGCCGCCGCGAATGATGATGTCCTTCGTTCGTCCGGCGATCCGGATGTAGCCTTCGTCGTCCATGTAGGCGAGGTCACCCGTATCCATCCAGCCCTCCGCATCGAACAATTGAAGGTCAGGCCGTTTGTAGTAGCCGATCAGCATTTGTGCGCCGCGTACCATCAGGCGCCCGACGGTTCCGTTTGCCAGGCGCGCTCCGTCGTCGCCTACGACTTTGACTTCGCTACCGTCGAGCGGGCGTCCATCGGTCTTGGGCGATTTCTCGAACGCGCGCTTCGGCTCCGTCATTGTGTTGGCTAGGGTTTCGGTCATCCCCCACACGGATGTGACTTTCAGATTCAATTCCCGACCGGCGCGCTCGACGAGCGCAGACGGGATCGGCGCGCCTGCGCAGAGGAACAGTCGGAGCGATGCCGGCTTTGCCGCGCTTGTACCTGACGCGTCGCAGATATCGGAAAGGTGGGGAGTGGAGCCGGCACAGAAGGAGACGCCCGCTTGGACGACTAACTCGACCGCCCGTTGTCCGTTCCACCACTCTTGCAGCACCATCGTCGCTCCAAGGCGTGTCGATAGAAGTACGCCCGTCTCTAAACCCGTCATGTGGCCGATCGGCGCGCTCACTAGAACGACGTCCTCGCCGTTCAGAGAGCCGCGTCGAATGACGTTGTCGAGGCAGCAGAGCAAGGTGTTGGTCGAGTGCATGACGCCCTTGGGGGAGCCGGTCGTGCCAGACGTATACATCAGTACGGAGAGGTCATCGGTTCCTGGCCGTTCGATCGGCGGAATCGCGTCCCACTCGAGCCGCTCAGTAGTCGATAGAAGAAGTGACTCGAAAGAATTCGGCCCGTCGCCTCGCATGACGATCAGGTTTTGCAAGGTCGGCAGCGACGCTCTCAGTCCGTTGGCCATATTTTCAAAGTCGAAATTTGCAAAATGCTTCGGTACGACGAAGGCCTTAGCCTCGGCAAAACCCAGCATGAACGTCAACTCGTGCTCTCGAAAGATTGGCATGAGTGGGTTTACGACAATTCCGTTCCGCAGGCAGGCGAGGACGATGATCACCGCTTCCCACCAATTAGGGCTTTGCAGCGCCAGAATATCGCCTCTGCGAAGCCCAAGCCTGTGAAGTGATGCGGCCGCTCTGGAGACGAAGTCATCCAACTCTCGAAACGTTATACGCTTTTGATTGCCGCCAGAGTCCGCGAGGATTGCGAGCTTCTCCGGGTGTTCCTTGCAATTGGCCAATACAAACTCGTCGAATTGTCGATCAACCCAGTAGCCGCCTTTCCTCATGGCGTCAGCATGTGCCTGGGCGGAAAACGCAGCTTGGGTCATTTCTCCCCCTTTAGTTGGGACCTCGATCTTGTCGAGACCGCCCGATACAGAGATTGTTGCCATCGCCTAGCGAGTTTGTAAAGTTACTTACTAATGGCGCATGAGCTCCTCGGCGCATCAAGAGGGGCGCTGTGCACAATCTGGACAGCGCTGGAAATTGAGAATGCCACGTGTCAAACTGAAGGAATATTCTCAGGGCTTCAGTTTGACTGGCGCAGTGTGCGCCGAGCCTGCAGCAAATGGAAACTAGTGAATCAATGGGCCAGCTAGCCAAGAAGCAAGCAAGAGGCGGCACAAAGCCGAAGGCAGTCAAATCGCCACCCCGCGATCTCGATATGAGCTTGAAGTTCGGATTTCTTATCCATGACGTATCCAGGCTCCGCCGTGTCGTCGTGGATAGGGCGCTAAAGCCGCTCGGAGTGACACGATCACAATGGTGGTTGCTCGCTTTCCTCTCGAGGCGGGACGGAATGACGCAAACGGCTCTGGCGGCCGATCTCGACTTGTCTAAGGTCGCGATCGGCACCCTTCTTGATAGGGTCGAGGCGCTTGGGTATGTCGATCGTCTTGCAGATCAGAGCGATGGGCGTGCGCGTCGAGTGTACCTTACAAGAGCCGGCGCAAAGATGGTTTCGGTAATACGTGAAAATGTACAGCAGATTGAGCTTGAAATTGTGTCGTGTCTTTCTGACCCTGATATGTCGCAGGCGGCTGCAACGCTTGCGACGCTCAAGAAGTCTCTTCTCGCGATGGCAGGAAGCGACGAGGAAGCCGAATCCAGTCTCGATCTCCCGACGCCAGAATAATTTTGCTTATTCGCGATGGGCGGCCTTGCAGAGGCCGCCTCGATCCGACTCTCACCATTCATTCGCTGTTTTGCAGAATCCGGGGTTTAACTGCCAGGTGGAATCCGTCGAACTGCTCGATATTCCGCGAGGCATACTCACCTGTCCACGTTTGGCGCTTGTTCGGCGCGCCGCCGTCGACCCGTAGACAGGATCCCGTGACGTAAGCCGCTGCAGGGGATAGCAGATACACGATCGCTGCGGAAATTTCGGATTCGGTGCCGTATCGAGGCAGCGGCACTTTTGCCGGGTATTCCAGCAACCTACTCGTGATTTCAGGCGGATAAGTGTCAAATCCGGACGAAGCGATTCCGCCCGGTGCAACGCAATTAACTCGTACTCCGGAATGGGCCCACTCACAGGCGGCGGTCTCGGTTAGGGTCAGCATGCCACCGCGAGCTGCTCCGGAGTGCCCCATTTCAGGCCATCCGTTCCAGATGTCGGCGATTATGTTGACGATCGATCCGCCATTTCGTTCCATCCAGCGCAGGTATGCTTCGCGCATGAAAATGAAGCCGCCAGTCAGATTGTTGCGGACCACCGCCTCGAACCCCTTCGTTGAGATGGCCTTCAATTCGGTTCTGTACTGGCCACCCGCATTGTTGACCAACCCGTTCAATGCGCCATATTTCTCGAGCGTTCTGTCGATAGCAGACGCCACCTGCGCCTCGTCGCGAATGTCGCAGCTCAGCGCGAGCGCGACGCCTCCATCCTGTGAGATTTCGTTCACCACCGTTTCAAGCTTATCGATATTGCGTCCGACAATGACGACATTGGCGCCAAGATGCGCGAGTTCATGCGCTGTACAGCGGCCAATTCCGGAGCCGCCGCCAGTCACGATAACGGTCTTTCCCTTAAACAAATCTGATGCGAAGATCGAACGATACGGCATTCTGCGTCTCCTAGTTCCTCGTGAAGCGCAGCGCTATCAGCGCTGTGATTGCAAACAAAAGTCGGGCGGATTCAGCTTGGATGCAGAACCGCGCCGCCACAGGTCGAAATGACCTGACCGGTGACATAGCTGGACAGCTCCGTCGTTAGGAATTCGAGCACGTTGGCCAAGTCATTCGTCTGCGCGAAGCGCCGCAACGCGATCGCCTCAAGCTGCTTCTGCGTACCGACGCCCATGGACGCATCCAGCCGCTTCACGCGTTCTGTCTCGACAATGCCAGGGGAAATCGCGTTTACGCGAATGCCGAATGGGCCGAGTTCCGCCGCAAGTGCGCGTGTGAGATAGGCGATGCCAGCTTTCGCCGCGCCGTAGACAGCGAGATTGCCGCCTTCAAGCAGAGAGATTCCGGTCTGTGATGAGATATTGACGATGATGCCATTGCGCTGTGCCCTCATGACAGGTGCAACGCCGGCGCAACACATTTGCGTGGACTTGAGGTTCGCGCCGATCAGATAGTCGAAGGCGTCTGGCGTTGTGTCGGATGCGAGCGTGCCGCTGCCGCGCGCCACCGCAACACCAGCATTATTGACCAGAATGTCGATGCGACCGAATGCGGCAAGCGTTTCGTCGCAGAGACGTCTCACGATCAGGGGATCCCTGAGATCACCTTCGACGCCGATCGAACGACGGCCGAGCGCCTGCACCTCGGCCATGACGCTCTCGGCCGTCAGCTTCTCGCCGATTTTTTCGGCACCTTTCAGATTGACGTCTGCGATCGCAACATCGGCGCCTAGCTCGGCGAGCCGCAGCGCGTAAGCACGCCCGAGACCGCGAGCTGCGCCTGTGACTATTGCGGCCTTTCCCTTGAGTTTTTCCTGCAAACGCGCCTCCTCAGCGATGGAACACAACCGCGTCGCCGAGTGCGGCGCGACCGACCCGCGCCTTGTTGGCGGGAACAGAGTCGTCCTCGTATCCGAAGGAAATTCCGAAGATCAGGCGATTTTCATCCGACAGACGAAGATGCCGCCGAATGATCGTCGGATAGAGGCTGAGCGCGCCTTGCGCGCAGGATGCAAGACCACGCGAAGTCATCGCGAGCATCAGCGTCTGCGCATAAATGCCAAGGTCGACAGCCTCCCGTTCCTCGAATTCACTATGCATGAACACGAGCACGGCGTGCGGCGCGCCAAAAAACTCGAGATTGCGTCGATAGGCCCAGTCGCGTCGTGGACGATCGGTGCGTTCAATGCCCATAGCGCCATAAAGCTGGACAGCCGCGTCTACCTGCCTGTCCCGATAGACGCCCGTGAACTTCCGGTCGGAGGTGAAGTCCGGATCTGGCTGTACCCCAGCGATGGATGCTGCGACCATCTTTTCTGCGACGGCGCGCAAGGAGTCCCCTGACACCACATGGCATAGCCAGGGCTGGATGTTGCAATTCGACGGCGCGTTCTGCGCCAGTACGAACACCTCGCGTATGATCCTTTCAGGTACTTCTTTCGTCTGGAACCCGCGCACGGATCGGCGCTGCTTCAGGGCTTCGTCCAGCGTCATGGTCGTGCGCCCAGTCATTGTAAGCCCCGCTCTGCCAATGCCATTCCGCGCGTTGCGTAGGCGCGAGCGAGCAACTTGCCAATCCGGGCAGAATCCGGAAGCGTGCTGTTGCCAAGTTCGCCACGGACGGCAACGCCGGCGCTTCCGACCGCGCCGCGGAACATAGCAAATACGCGGTGGAAATTCGTCATACGTTCGTAATGCGGCAGATGGGCATAATACTGTTCGAGATAATCGAGCTCGGAGGGAATGCCGAGCGTGTCGAGATCGGCGCCGAGTAATCCGCCATTCTCGGTCGCCGCCATGCTCCAGGCCTGCGTATTGAAGGCGACATCGACAAGCGGGTGACCAAGGGTCGATAGCTCCCAGTCGAGAACGCCAATGACCCGCGGCTCCGTCGGATGGAAGATGAGATTGCCGATCCGCAGATCCCCGTGGCAGAGTGCAAGCCAGTCGCTGGCAGGAATACGCTTGCCGAGCCAGATGATCATCCGGTCGATTTCTGGGATGTCGTCGTCGCCCATCCGATATTGGGACCACAATTGCGACCAGCGGCTGATTTG
>JAJXZC010000272.1 GCA_021780275.1 Pseudomonadota bacterium | reverse complement strand
CGTCCGCCGCGTAACCGACGGCGGGCTCGTGGCTCAGCGTATGCACCGGCAGAATGCCGCTTTGCGCCGCCACGTCGAAAAACGGCAGGATGTAATCGCCGGGAATGCCGAACAGCGCCTTCGCACCAGCGTCTTTCAGCGCCCGCAACAGCGTTTCACCCGTGGTCATTTTTTCTTTCGTCATTTTCATCTCACCGTTTCCGCTATGAAAGTTCAGATATAATATGAAGCCCGGCCGCCCGTCTCTTGACCTATATCAAGCGCGGCGATTTTTAAGCCTTGTAAGCCTGCCCGCTCCTTCATTATGATAGTCTTTTATAGCGCAAAAGGAAAATCATGTCTCTGCCACAGCCTCGCTCCGGCATTCTGGAGATCACGCCTTACAAGGCCGCCGCCGCGGGCCGCGCGCATCCGGTGCGCCTCAACGCCAACGAAAATCCCCTGGGATGCAGCCCCCGCGCGCGCGAAGCTTATGTTGCGGCGCAAGACGGCATTCACCGCTATCCCGACGGCGGCGCGACAGCCTTGCGAAACGCAATCGCCGCGCTGCACGGCATGGACGCAGGCCGCATCGTCTGCGGCGCGGGCGCGGACGAGCTGATCGCGCTCATCATCCGCGCCTATGCCGGAGCCGGCGACGAAGTCGTTCACAGCGCGCACGGTTTCATCATGTACCGGCTCGCCGCGCAGGCCGCCGGCGCCGCGCCCGTCTCCGCGCCGGAAAAGGACATGCGCGGAGACGTGGAGACTCTGCTCGCCGCCGTCAGCCCCAGGACGAAAATCATGTTCGTCGCCAATCCCAACAACCCGACGGGCAGTTTGCTCTCGGCCGATGAATTGAAATATTTGCGCGAAAAACTGCCGGAGCATGTGCTGCTCGTCGTCGACGCGGCTTATGCGGAATATGTCGCGGAAAGCGACTACGGGGACGGACGCGCGCTCGCCGACGCCACGCCCAATACCGTCATGCTGCGCACCTTTTCAAAAGTTTACGGTTTGGCGGGATTGCGGATCGGCTGGGGATATTTTCCGCAAGCCGTGGCGGACGTCATCAACCGCGTGCGCGGCGCCTTCAACACTGGCGTTGCCGCGCAAATGGCGGGCATCGCCGCGCTGGCCGATCAGGATTTCGTCAAAAAATCGTGCCTTTTCAACCATGCCGAACGCGCGGCGCTGGCCGAAGGCCTGCAAAAAGCAGGCTTGAAAGTCTATCCCTCGGCGGCGAACTTTTTGCTCGCCGACTGCGGCGCGCGCGCGGAAACCATTCGCGATGGCCTTGCGGCGCGAAACATCCTCGTCATGCATGCCGCGGGATACGGCCTGCCGCAATGCCTGCGCGTCAGCGTCGGATTGCCGGAGGAAAACGCACGGCTTCTCGCCGCATTGAAAGAGATTTAATCGTCGCCGCCGCCGCGGTCTCCGCCGCCATTGTCGTCGCCACCGCGATCGCCGCCGCGGTCGTCTCTCCTGTCGGCGCCATGGTCGTCGCCGCCATTGTCGTCGCCGCGGTCGTAGCCGCGACGATCGTCGCCGCGCTCGCCGTAACCCCGGCCCGTGTCGCGTCCGTAGGTGTTGGCCGCGCCGTTGATCTGCTGTTGGAAAATATCGTTGCCCGCCTGCCAGATGATGCCGGCCGCGTTGTTGGCCGCCTCGGCGGCGGCGCCGTCGGCGCGCGCGGCAGACGGATGGAAAAGCAACAGGCCGATCGCCGCGACACCCGCCGCACGCGCTGTTTTTTTCAAATAAAGAGCCATGGAAATCTCCCCCAAAATGGTGCAAAAGACATACCTCACAAGTATAGCCGCATATCTTTAACAAAAGGTAACCGGCTGATTTTTGCGGGCTTTGTTTAAAACAATCCTTGTAATACAATGGGAAAAACAAGAGAGGACGCATGGAAAAATCTTTCTGGATCGAGCGCTGGGAAAAACAGGAAACGGGCTTTCATCAGGCCGAGATCAACGGCTTTTTAAAGAAATTCTGGCACGAAACCGGCCGCAAGGGCGGCGAAGTTCTCGTGCCTCTCTGCGGAAAAAGCAAGGACATGCTGTGGCTCCGGCGGCAGGGGCACGACGTTCTCGGCGTGGAGCTCAGCGAGATCGCGGCGGAGGAATTTTTCCGCGAAAACGGCCTGACGGCAGAAACGCAAAAACAGGGCGCTTTTACGGCGCGCGCGGCGGACGGCTTTCACATCCTTCAGGGAGATTTTTTCGACCTGACGCAAAACGATGTGAAAAACGTCACGGCGGTTTACGACCGCGCCGCGCTTGTCGCCCTGCCCAGGGACATGCGCGAGAAATACGCAGCGCATTTGACGGAGATCCTGCCCTCCGGCACGCCCGTTTTACTGGTCACATTCGAATATCCGCAGGAAAAAATGTCAGGCCCGCCGTTCTCCGTCGACGCGGCCGAGGTGAAAAGGCTCTATGGCGGTAGGGCGGATATCCGTCAGCTTACCCGCGAGGACGCGCTCAAAGCCAATCCGCGATTTTCGCAGCGCGGTCTGGATGCGATCTTCGAAAATGCGTTCTTGCTGAAAATCAACCCTTGAAGAATTCACCCGTCAGCTCCGCGACCTTGTGACGCTCGCGGTCGACGTGGATCATGTGATAGCTGTCTTCGAGCAGGACGACCCTGCAATCCCCGCCGTGCCGCTTCTGGATGGCGTATGAATTGCGCGGATTGCTGACGTCGTCTTCCCGCGCGTGGAGCAGAAGCGTCGGCACGGTGATCTCCGGCAACGCCTTTTTCAAGGCGTCGTTGAGGCGGTAGTTCTGATAGAGCGCCCTGGCGGGAAAATAAGGCAGCGCGCCGTCGAGGTTCGACGGGTTTTCGATGAAGCGGCGGATGCGGTCGTCCTTCACGCCGAAGGGGTGGCTTTCCTGAAAACGCATGTCGCGCATGGCGGGCACGTGGATCAGCACGTCCTTGAACACCCGCGCGGCGCGCGACCAGACCGGCTGGTTCCACCCGTCGTAATCCAGCGCGGGCGCGTAGATGGCGACCTTGCCGACCTTGCCTTTTTCCTGATGCGCGAGATAGAGCGCCAGCGCCCCGCCGACGCAGATCCCCGCCGCCGAAACGTCGTCCGCCTTCGTTTCAAGATGGACCAGCGCCTTTTGCAGGCTCGCCATCCAGTCTTCATAGGTGGTTTGCGTCAGCGCCGCCTCGTCAAGGCAATGCCCCGCGAGCGTCGGCGCATAGACGGTGAAGCCCATCTTGTTGAGATGCTTGCCGACGAAGCGCATCTCCGACGGCGTGCCCGTCAGGCCATGCACCAGCAAAACGGCCTTGGCGCCCGTTCCTTCAAGGAAGAAGCTGCGATCTGTCGTCGAAATGCCGGACAAGACTTATCTTTTCTCCGCGCGGGTGAAGAGCTCGTCGAGCAGGCGGAGCGCGAGGTCGATCTCGTCGTTGGAAATCGTCAGCGAAGGAGCCAGCGTGATGACGTTCTTGTAATAGCCGCCGATATCGAGCACCAGGCCGTGCCGCTTGCCGTCGACGACCATGTCGGCCTTCATGCCTTCTTCGGCGATCCAGTCCATCATCTCCTTGTCGGGAGTGAAGCCGTCTTCCTTGCACACCTCGATGCGCAGCGCGAGTCCGAGACCGTCGACGTCGCCGATGATCTTGTGCCGTTTTTGAAGCGTCTGAATGCCGGAAAGGAAACGCGCGCCCTTTTGCGCCACTTGGCCTTCGAAATCCTCTTCTTCCAGCATCTTCATGGTTTCGAGCGCGACCGACGTGCCCATCGGGTTGCTGGCGAAGGTGGAGTGCGTCGAACCCGGCGGGAAGATCGTCGGGTTGATCATCTCCTCGCGCGCCCACAGGCCGGAGAGCGGGTTGAGCCCGTTGGTGATGGCCTTGCCGAAGACGATAACGTCCGGCTTGACGCCGAAGTGCTCGATCGACCACAGCTTGCCGGTGCGGTAGACGCCCATCTGGATCTCGTCGACCACCATCAGGATGCCGTACTGGTCGAGCACCTTTTTCAGTTCGGAGAAGAAGTTCATCGGCGGGATGACGTAGCCGCCCGTGCCCTGGATCGGCTCGACGTAGAAGGCGGCGTATTCCGCTTTCTTCGCCTTGAAATCCCACACGCCGTTATATTCCGTCTCGAACAGGCGGGCGGACTTCTGCACCGAATAGTTGGC
>JAJXZC010000817.1 GCA_021780275.1 Pseudomonadota bacterium | reverse complement strand
GAGGCGCAGAAATCGCGCATGCTGCCGCCGCTCATCCGGGGCGAGGAGAAGGCCTGTTTCGGGGTCACGGAGCCCGATGCGGGGCTCAACACCACGGCCCTGAAGACCTTCGCCGAGCGCAAGGGCGACAAATATGTCGTGCGTGGACAGAAAATCTGGATCACCACGGCGCAGGTCGCGACGAAGATTCTGCTGCTGGCCCGGACGACGCCTTACGACCAGATCAAAAAGAAGACCGATGGGCTGAGCCTCTTTTATGCCGATTTCGACCGCTCGAAGGTCGAGGTGCGCGAAATTCCGAAGATGGGCCGTTCGGCGGTCGATTCGAACATGCTGTTTTTCGACGGCATGGAAATTCCCGTCGAGAATCGCATCGGGGAGGAGGGCGAGGGCTTTTCCCTGATCCTGCACGGGCTCAATCCGGAGCGTGTGCTGATCGCGGCCGAGGCGATCGGACTTGGCCGCGCGGCGCTGAGGAAGGCCGCCGCCTATGCGCGCGAGCGCGTCGTCTTCGGCCGTCCGATCGGCCGCAATCAGGGCATCCAGCATCCGCTGGCGAAATGCTGGGCCGAACTCGAGGCGGCCAATCTGATGATGCTCAAGGCAGCCTCGCTCTATGACAGGGGCGAGGAATGCGGCGCCGAGGCCAATGCGGCGAAGTATCTGGCGGCGGAAGCGGCCTTCCATGCCTGCGAGACGGCTATTCTCACGCATGGCGGCATGGGCTATGCGAAGGAATATCACGTCGAGCGCTACATGCGCGAAAGCTGGATTCCGCGTATCGCTCCGGTGAGCCGCGAACTGGTATTGAGTTTCATCGCCGAGAAGGTTCTGGGACAGCCCAAATCCTACTGACGGCGGGACGGATCGTTTTCAGGAGAAGAGAGATGGCGGGTCTTTGGTACGAAGAGTTCGAAGTGGGGCAGGTGATCGATCATGCGATCACGCGCACGGTGACGGAGACGGACAATATCCTGTTCTCCACCATGACCATGAATCCGCAGCCGTTGCATATCGATTTCGACTTCGCGTCGAAGACCGAATTCGGCAAGCCACTCGTGAACAGTCTCTTCACGCTCGGTCTGATGATCGGCATTTCCGTTCATGAGACGACGCTCGGCACCACCGTCGCCAATCTCGGCATGAGCGATGTGCGCTTTCCAAAGCCCGTCTTTCACGGCGATACGCTGAGGGTGCAATCGACCGTCGACGGCAAGCGCGACTCGTCTTCCCGCCCGACCGCGGGCATCGTCGAGTTCACGCATCGTGCGTTCAATCAGAGGGGCGAGGAGGTTGCCGTGTGCAAGCGCAGCGCGCTGATGCACAGGCGCCCGGCCGGCCAGGCCTAGGGCCCGGCCGGCGGGGAGGCTGTTTTAGCCAAAGCGACCGGTCACGTAGTCGCGGGTGCGCTCGTTCACGGGATTGGTGAAGATCTGTTCCGATGTGCCGTATTCAATCAGTTCGCCGAGGAACATGAAGGCCGTGAAGTCGGCGGCGCGGGCGGCCTGCTGCATGTTGTGCGTGACGATGACGATGCAGTAGTCCTGACGCAGCTCTTCGATCAGCTCTTCGAGCTTTGCCGTCGAAATGGGGTCGAGGGCCGAAGCCGGCTCGTCCATGAGCAGGATTTCCGGCTTCACGGCGACGGCGCGGGCGACGCAGAGGCGCTGCTGCTGGCCGCCGGACAGGCCGGTGCCGAGCTGGTTGAGCTTGTCCTTCACTTCGTCCCAGAGAGCGACGCGCGACAGCGCCCAGAAAATGCGCTCGTCGAGATCCGCCTTGGAAAGCTTTTCATAGAGGCGGATGCCGAAGGCGACGTTCTCGTAGATCGACATCGGGAAGGGCGTCGGCTTCTGGAACACCATGCCGATCTTCGAACGCAGTTCGGTGAGGTCGCGCTGGCCGAGGATGTTCTTGCCGTCGACATTGATCTCGCCCTCGGCGCGCTGGCCTGGATACATTTCGTAGATGCGGTTCATGGCGCGAAGCAGGGTCGACTTGCCGCAGCCCGACGGACCGATGAAGGCCGTCACGCGGCGATCATGGATCGAGATGTTGACGTTCTTCAGGGCGTGATAGTCGCCGTAGTAGAAGTTGAGGTCCCGTACCGCGATCTTCTCAGGCGGCAGCGGGCCATCCTTCGCGACGGGCGTCGAAACCGGTTTCATGGCGGGCGCGGCCAGGGCGGTGTCGCTGGTCATGAGCGTGCCTTCTGCTTTGCTGAGAGACGGGCGGCGATGTTGAGGACAAGCACCGCCGTTGTGATGAGGAGCGCGCCGCCCCAGGCCAGATTGCGCCAGTCCTCATAAGGGCTCATGGCGAACTGGAAGATGACGACCGGAAGGTTCGCAAGCGGAGCGTTGAGATTCGTGCTCCAGAACTGGTTGTTGAGCGCGGTAAAGAGCAGCGGAGCCGTCTCGCCGCTGACCCGGGCGACGGCGAGAAGGACGCCCGTCAGAACGCCCTGGAAGGCGGCGCGGTAGCTGATCTGCGTGATGACCATCCAGCGCGGGGTGCCGAGCGCGGCGCCCGCTTCGCGAAGCCCGTCCGGCACAAGCGCCAGCATGTCTTCGGTCGTGCGGACGATGATCGGCATGGCGATGATCGCGAGAGCGACGACGCCGGCCCAGCCGGAGAAGTGCCCCATGCCGATGACCACGATGCCGTAGACGAAGAGGCCTATGATGATCGACGGCGCGCTGAGAAGGATGTCGTTGATGAAACGGACCGTCTCCGCGAGCTTGCTGTAGCGCGCATATTCCGCAAGGAAGGTGCCCGCGAGGACGCCGATCGGGGTGGCGATGATGATGCCGAGAGCCGTCATCATCAGGCTGCCGACGATCGCATTGGCGAGGCCGCCCTCGCCGCCGGGAGGCGGTGTGCTCTCGAGGAAGAGCGAGGGTTTGATCGCCTGAATGCCGTTCCAGAACAAGGTCATGAGAATTGCGCCGAGCGTGAAGAGGACGCAGGCCGTCATCACAAGCGAAATGAGGGTGACGATAGCGTCGCTCCGATGGCGGCGTCTGACGACAGCTCTGTTCATGCGAGCGTTCCCTTGGTGGAGCGAAGCAACAGGCGCTTGCCGATGGCCAGAACGAAGAAGGTCAGCACGAACAGGACCAGACCGAGCCCGATCAGCGCGGCCGTGTAGATGTCGCCGTCGGCTTCCGTGAATTCATTGGCCAGCGCGGCGGAGATCGTCGTGCCGGGCGCCAGCAGCGAGGTGCTGAGGCGATGGGCGTTGCCGATGACGAAGGTGACGGCCATGGTCTCGCCCAGCGCGCGCCCGAGGCCGAGCATGACGCCGCCGACGACGCCAGTGCGGCAATAGGGCAGGACCACACGCCAGACGACTTCCCAGCGGGTCGCACCGAGGCCGTAGGCCGATTCGCGTAGAACCGGCGGAACGCTCAGGAACACTTCGCGCATGACGGCGGTGATGAAGGGCAGGACCATGAGGCCCAGAATG
Organism: Pseudomonadota bacterium; assembly: GCA_021780275.1. The sequence continues at coordinate 687 of JAJXZC010000817.1, read as the reverse complement.
AGACCGGCGAGCAGCATGCCGATGCCGATGGGCGGGCCCTGAAAAAGCGCGCCGATGACCGGGATCGAGCCGAGCGAGCTGATGAGAAAGGGCTCGACATTGTGCTGGAACAGCGGCGCCAGCACGAAGAGACCCCAGATGCCGTAGATGATGCTCGGCACGGCGGCCAGCAGCTCGATCGCGATGGCGATGGGCTGGCGGATCCTGTGCGGGCAGATCTCGGTCAGGAAAAAGGCGAGGCCGAAGCTGAAGGGAACGCCGATCAGCATGGCGATGATGGAGGTGACGATCGTTCCGACGAGCGGCACAAGGGCGCCGAAATTCTCGGTCACCGGGTTCCACGAGGCGGTCCACAGGAAAGCGGGGCCGAAGAGGCGCAGCGCCGGCCAGGAACCCTCGAACAGAACGACAATCACACCGCCGAGAATGAGCAGGACGAGGATTGTGAAGGCAAAGGTGAGCGAGCGAAACACCGGGTCACCAAGGCGCATACCAAGACGGCTTTTGCGGCTGTCCATTGTCTCTTTCCGGTCGGCGATGGTTACTTCGTACATGGTACTTCCCGGCCAAACAATAGGGAGGGAGTTTTAGGCTCCCTCCCACAATGTCGCATTCAGAGGAGCATGGGCTCCGGCTGGCGGGCCTTAGAGAACCGGCTTGCCGCTGGCGTCCTTAATGTCGGACCAG
>JAJXZC010000364.1 GCA_021780275.1 Pseudomonadota bacterium | reverse complement strand
TTCGATGCGTTCTGCCACCGCCTGGCTGAGCCGCCGCCCGGGCGCTGTCCACCAGGCGCCAAGCGTTGACCAAAGGTCGTAGAGCTGTAGCGGGCGGAAAGTTTCGAGCCATTCATCGATGCCTTCGGTGAACAGCGCGATCTCGCTCGCGGGACCGAGTGATCGCGCGAGCGGCAGCAGTGCCTCTCCGACGGGCGCGACCGGAATGTCGAATGCGTCGCGCGCCAGCAGAAGCCGCGGTGTGCCGAGCTCTCCGGTCGGACCGAAATAGATTTCGCCGACGCGCTTGAGCGTCTTGGCGTCGCGCGCGAGCCACCCGACTGTATCGAAACTCGGCGCCATCGCCATGACGCCCGCGACCGACAAACGACCGAATGTAGTGCGCAGGCCGTAAAGCCCGCAGAAGCTTGCGGGCACGCGGATCGATCCACCGGTATCGGTGCCGAGCGCAAAATCGCAGATGCCTGCCGCGACGACGGAAGCCGACCCGCTTGACGATCCCCCGGGCACTCGGCCGGGCGCCTTCGGATTAATAGGGGTGCCGAAATGAGGGTTCATGCCAAACATCCCGCACGCCACCTCGTCGGTATGTGTCTTGCCGATCAGGCGCGCACCGGCGATGAGCGCCGCGAGCACGGCGGGCGCGGTTGCTGCTGCAGGTTCGGCGTCGCGGAGCCGATCGGGATTGCCCCAGCCCGACTTGAAGCCGGCGACGTCCATGAGGTCCTTCGCCGCAAAAGACAAATCGGCGAGCGGCCCCTCGTCTCTCAATTTGAGGCAGGACGGCCCGTGCGCAACAAAGCCATGTCGACGGATGTCCTCGAGATCGTACATGCGGGCGTCTACTCGGCGGCTTCGGAAATCTTCGGATCGGCGCTCGGCAAGCCGTAGCTGTCCATGAATTGCTCGACCGCGCGCTTGGGCGAGTCCCAGTCAAAAAACCGGAACGAATTACCGCGCGTCACCAGTGGCGCGCCGGAATAGAACATTTCATATTGCAAATGACGCGAGCCGAATTCGGAGCCGACAGCATCCCACGCGAGTTTCATAAGTTTGACGCGCTGTTCGGATGTCGCGATCGGCGACCGCTGCGTCTTATGGATCATCGCGTTGGTCTCCGGCGCCGCAAAATCAGCGTAGGAGGAAGGAACCATGATCATTCCCCCGCCCGACAGCGAGCGGATTGCCTCGACGACCTCGGGATAGGTGGTCTGCGCAATGACTTGGGCGGTGCAAAGCAGGCTGCGATTGGGTACGTAGAACTCGTTGAAGCTCTAGCCCTTCAATTCCATCGCGATGACCAGCGCCTCGATATTGCTGACTTTTGCAGCCAACAAGCCAAGCGTTTCGCGCACCTGCGGATAGTTGATTATGTTGTTTGTCTCGGCGATCTTGCGCGCAAGACCCAGCAGGAAGCGGAGTTTGACCATCAGGCGGACGATGCACTGATAGTTCTGGAAGACATGAGCGCGGGTGTCGTGCCACTGCGCCTGCGCCATCTTGAGATCCTTGAAGACGAAGACGCGGTCCCAAGGTATTTTGACATCGTCGAAATAGACGACGGCGTCGTTCTCGTCGAAGCGCGACGATAACGGATAGTCGAACGTCGAGGTCGCGCTTTTCTCGTAGCTGCGCCGTGACATCAGGCTGAGGCCTTTGGCGCCAAGTGGGACGACCGCCGTGAAAGCATAGGCCTCGTCGCCGGCCTGCAACGCCTGGAAGCCGGAAACCAGGAGTTCATTGGCCAAAACGCCGCTGGTCGCCAGCATCTTGGCGCCGCGGATTGTGATTCCCTCGCTGTCCTCGTCGACCACGGATGCGACAAGATGCGGATCAGGCTGTCCGCCCGCGGATTTCGCCTTATCGGATTGCGGATTGATGATAACATAAGATAGAAAGAGATCGCTATCCCGTGCATATTGAAAATAGGATTCAAGCGCCGCCGCGCGGGCGGGGGCATGGTTGCGGAACGCGGCAAGGCCCATCCGGAAGCCCGCTAAAGTCGAGGCGACGTGGTCGGGGGAGCGGCCGATCATGCCGCAGGACAAGGCCGACCAAGTTTCGATCGCCTGACGCCGTTTGACAAGCTCGCCAAATGTCCTGGGGAGCTGCCAAGCTAGGTTGACGCGTTCGCCGCTGGTGGGCGAAGCGAACGTCATCAGTTCGAGGTTTTCAGGGGCAGCCTGATAGTCGTAGAGGCGTGCTGCGCTGGCAATGGCGCCACGAAAGCTGCTGTCGCTCGTGACATCCGTGACTTTGCGCCCATCGATATAAATCGTACGGTCGTCGCGCAGGCTCAAAAGATAGGCTTTTCCGTCTTTGGCCATGGAGGACTCCGAGAAGCGTACCGGAATCCGACGCCAGGCATTTAACCCATTGCAGCCGGAAGCTCTGCAAAGATTAAGATCGCGATCGAAACGTGGTCAAGCCGATCGATTGTGCATCGGACTGACGATAACATCAGGAGATTTCAGCTTTCCGACGTCGGTTTGACTAGCCCTTGGGCAATCACTTGTTCAAACTTGTGCACGTCGGGGACTAGATGTCCGCCAGAAAGGCCGACGCCGCTCGGCCATGTTCGTAGCGCAATCGCTCCAGATCGATGCCGACGGGGACGCCGTCGATGACGCGCCATTGGCCTGCAATCATCATCCGGTCAGCGCAATGCGCGCCACAGAGCACCAGCGCGGCAATGGGATCGCCGGCTCCCGAAAACCGCAGATCGTCGAGCGTGAAGAAGGCAAGATCCGCCTGTCGTCCCGGCTCGATCCTGCCGATATCGGATCGTCCGAGGCAGGCTGCGGAGCCTTCGGTTGCCCAGCGCAGCGCATCGAGATGCGTGATCGAGGAAGCACCGTAGGCCAGGTGCCCGAGTAGAAAGGCGTGCCGCACCGACTCCATCATGTTGGAGCTATCGTTTGATGCGGAGCCGTCCACGCCGAGGCCGATGGTAACGCCGGCCGCTTCCAGGTCCCTGGTCCGGCATGTGCCGGACGACAGCACCATGTTCGAGGTCGGACAATGGCAGACGCTCAGGCCGTGTTTGCCGAGACGTTTTATCTCCTCGTCATTGAAATGGATGCCGTGCGCGAGCCAGGCCCGATCATTCAGCCAGCCGACTTGCTCGAGATAGTCGAGCGGGCGACATCCGAAATGTTCGAGGCAATAGCCGTTCTCGTCGTGCGTTTCGCCAAGATGCGTGTGCAGACGGCAATTATGCGTTTCCGCGAGAGCCGCGGTATCGATCATCAACTGCTTCGTGACGTTGAATGGAGCGCAAGGTGCCAGCGCCACCTGAAGCAGCGCGCCTTCGCTGCGATCGTGGTATTTGGACAGCACGCGCTCGCAATCGGCCATTACCGTATCGTGGTCCTGCATCAGGCGTTCGTCGGCGATCCCGCCGCTTGAGAAACCGAGGGTTATCGCGCCGCGCGTCAGCGTCATTCGTATGCCGAGGCGCGCGGATTCCTCGGCCTCGATGTCAACCGCGTCGGCAAGATCAGCCGGAAAGACGAACTGATGGTCGGATGCCGTGCTGCAACCGGACATCAGCAGTTCGGTCAATGCGGCGCGCACGGCGAGGCGGAAGCCATCGCGGTCAAGGTGCGCGCCCCAGACCGGATAAAGCTGCTTAAGCCAGGGAAACAGCTCCTTGTTGATCGCCCTGGGATGCGCCCGCGTCAATGTCTGGAAGAAGTGGTGATGCGTATTGACAAGGCCCGGCAGGATCACGTGACGTCGCGCGTCGAAGATTTCATCGCAGGGCTTTGCGGGGCCGTCCTGACCCACCAGTTCTGCAATTTTTCCGTGCTCGATGACAAGGCCGCGCTTGCCGCTATCCGCGAGCGTGGCGATCGGGTCGCGTATCCAGAGTCTCGTCATCCAGAGGCGCTCGGCTGTCGACTTGGTCAGTGATCGTGGGGCCATGGAGGCCGCCGGCGTCGTCCTGCAACTCCTGCGCCAATGAATAAAATGGATAAAAGGTCATAACAATCGCTGGACCTCGCCAGGAACCCCTGGGTGAACAAGCCAAAGCGGCCTCAATTCGAAAGTCCAGGGATGGGACCTTATTGCTATCCCGGCGCGCCCAACGGCCTTCGACGGTCACGTTGCTCGTCTGCCTCAACTGTCACGGACTGCACAAAGAAGACTGCTGATT
>JAJXZC010000475.1 GCA_021780275.1 Pseudomonadota bacterium | reverse complement strand
GCACGCCCGTCGCTACGCGGTTTCTCGCGGTCACTCATCATCTACCTGGCTGTTATTTATCCTGAAGCCAATAGTAGCCGAGAGCGGCCCCAAGATACCAGCGCCGCAGCGATGGAAACGGCATACGTGGCGGAATCCCGCGGAAAGGCTCAGGAATTTCAGCGAGTGTTTTTCGACCGCCGATGAGATCGCTCAGTATTTTTCCGGTCCACGGCGCAGCCGAAACCCCATCGCCGTGATAGGCAAGACCGAAATAAACGCTCCGATCATCGGGCATTTGTCCGATCGCAGGCGTCATTCGCGCGGTCATACAAACAAACCCGCGCCAGTAATGCGTTGTCGGAACGCCCTTCCATGCGGTGAAAACTTCGCCCAGACGTCGCTCGAGGACGGTGCGCATGCGCACGCCGTCTTGCGGTTTGCCCGTCATGTCGCCCCGCGCGCCAAAGAGAAAGCGACGGTCGGGCAGAAGCCGATAATAGAAGAGAAGATTGCGGGTGTTGCTGCATGGACGTTCCGTCTTCCATCCTTGCGCCGCAAGCTCATCATCCGTTAACGGACGAGTTACGATGATATTGGAAAGAACCGGCATGAGACGGTCGGCCAGCACGCGGTTCACCGGATCGCGGGTGAAGCCATTGGTCGCGACGATAACGCGGCGCGCGCGCAAGGTACCGGCTTTCGTCACAAGACGATGCTCATTGCCCACCTTCTCCCAGCGCTCGACATGGGAACGGCCATGCAGCTTCGCGCCGTGCCGCGCTGCCGCCTCCGCAAGGCCGCGCGCAAATCGCAGGGGATGAAGGCCAAAGGCAATCTTGTTCAGCAGCGCGCCGAACTGCTCGGTTGAATCATAGGAGGTCTCGGCGACCTCCTCCCGCGTGAGGAGCGCCACCGGAACACCGAACTTGCCCCCGAGAAGATCGCGCTCCTCCTCCAGCGCCGCAAAGCGCGACGGCGAATGGGCGACATGCAGCGTGCCGTCGCCTTGCGGACGAATGTCGATGTTTTCGTCACGCGCGAGCGAGCGAACGAGTTCGACCGCATCGACCTGCGAGGAAATGAAGTGCCGCGCCTCCGCCTCGCCATAGCGGCGAATGAGGCCCGACAGAGAAAGGCTGCTCGGTGGAAGCGCGCAAAAGCCGCCATTGCGACCCGACGCGCCCCAGCCCAGCGGGCCCGACTCGACGAGCCGCACATCGGCATGATGATCGCGGGCCAGGTGAAGCGCCGCTGAAAGGCCCGTATAGCCGCCGCCGATGATGGCGACGTCGCATTGCGTGTCACCGCCAAGCGGACCGAGATCGACGCCAGCGGCTAGTGGCGGCGCGTCCTCCTCCCAGAAACTTCCGGCAGGCGCGGACGCGTCGTAAAGACTTTGATGATACCAGGTCATTTTGCGTGAGTTGCCATCGACTCGGAGTAAGCCGGGATCATATCACGCAAAGACGCGTCAGGGCGGGCCTTCCGGGCCGTCCGGCGGGGGGCCATCGGGCGGGGGACCATCCGGGCCGCGACCGCCGGGACCTCCCGGTCCGAAGCGGCGTTCAGCACGCCTGCGCATCGTTTCCGCGACGCGCGCGCGTTGCTCAGACGTCAGCCTGGAAAAGCCTTGCACCATCGCATCGCGCGCCGCCTGACTAAGTTCAGCCTGCGCGAGATCGACCTTCGCGAAAGCTGCAGCGACCTTGGCTGGATCGTAGGTGGGCGCGCCCACGGCATCGGCGAGTTCCCTGCGTGCCGTCTCGATTGCGATGATATGCGGTTTGATGAGCGGGAATTGCTCGACCATGATCTTTCGGATGGCCGCGCGGTCGCCCGGCGGCAGGCCATCTGCACCCTTGTGCAGCATCTTGAAAAATGGCGCAGGCGCATGCCCCGGTTCGGCACCGGGCGGAGGCGGAGGCCCGAAGATGAGCGCCGTCGCAATCGTACCGACAAGGAAGAGATTGACGACGAGCGAAACGAGCAACGCCGGACCCACCCAGCGACGCGCCGCAAGCGGCGCCTGAGCCTCTTTCACGGGCAGCTCACTCATTTCTTCCAGTCCTCGGGATACTCATTTTCGGCCAGAGCGAAGGAGACGAGCTGCTCGCCAGCCGTACCCGCTGAAGCGGACGCAGACACCACACCGGAGGTGAGGCCCAGCGAGTTGAGACCTTCTGCCGTGACGTTCGACGGCAAGGCGGCACCAAAGCCGATGCCGAGCATGATGGAGGCCGCAAGTGCGCCCGCCGGGAAAGCCGGTGAGCCATAGGGCCAGACGATGCGCGCGATGGATGACCACAGGCCGGCACGACGCCTTTCCCCGGAAACAATCTGTCCCGTCGCGGCGCGCGGACGGGCAGCCATGATGCGCGACAGAAGCTCCGCCGACGGCGCGTCCGCTGAGGGCGCCATTGCGAGCAGCCGGTCGAGCTTGCCCGCCTCTTCGACAAGGGCACGCGCCTCCGCGGAGCCCGCCAGCAGCGCCTGGGCAGCCTGCCGTTCGCCCGCGGGCCACAGATCCGGCGAGGCACCATAGGCCCCGGCGATCTCCGCCAAACGCTCCAATGTCATCTCGTGTTTCGCCATTACCTCACCCCGGCCCTTATCGGCCTTGTTCCCCGGTTTTACGTAGCCACTCATCCCGTTCCGTCGCAAGAGCAACACGAAGTTGTCTCCGCGCCCGCCCCAGTAGAGATTCAACCGCTTCGACACTCACATTGAGAATTTCCGCCGCCTCGATGTTCGACAGTCCCTGATAATGTGTCAGCGTCACCGCAGCCCTCTGCCGCGCCGGCAGAGCCTGGAGCGCCAGATCGACCCGCTGGGCGAGATCCTGCCGCACAAGTTCCTCCTCCGGTGTCGGATCTTCGCTCTGCGGTTCGGGAATGGAGTCGATGTCATCGGTGGTATGACGGCGCAGACGGTCGAGGCAGAGATTGGTCGCAACGCGGTGCAGCCATGTGCTGAATTGCGCCCTGCCCGGCTCCCAGCGCGCGGCATGAGTCCAGACCCTGAGAAATACTTCCTGAGCGACTTCCTCGGCATCGGCATGACTGCCGAGCATGCGGCGCGCGAGAGCAAGCATGCGCGTAAGATGCCGGTCGACGAGCAGCCGGCAAGCCGCCTCGTCCCCCAGCGCGACACGCGCTACCAGTTCGTCGTCTGACGCGTCGTTCAAGCGACCGCGCCCCTTTCGTCAAATCAGACCGCTAGGGATGATTGCGGACAAGCCGATCCTACTCGGCTTTGGGCGCAGTCGCACCGGGTTTGGCCGCTCCGTCCATCTGGCGCCGCGCCTTCATGCGCTCCTGCCGCATGGCGATTGCCGCATCGTATTCGGCCTTGGTCACCTTGCCGTCGCCATTGGCGTCGAGGCGCTTGAACCGGATCTCGGCACGCTCGGCCGCCCGCTTCTGGACTTCGGCGACGAATTCAGCCTGGGAGATGGCGCCATCGCCATTGGCGTCCGCTGCCTTGAAACGAGCGTCCCGGGCGGCATTGAGCCCCGCACTGCTTTCGGCCTGAACCGCGAAAGGCAACATGACGCCCAATGCGATGGCGGCAACGCCGACAATCAATTCTGCTCTAAAACGGACCAATTCAACCCTCCCAGAAAAAGGACGGTCGGGAGGGTTGATGCGCCCACTCCCGACCAAGAGTAACGGGTTAACTTCCGGTCCGAAGGGGGAAGGTAGACCGGTGGGAACGTCGTCCTGTCACTCACATTGCTAAACGCCAGGCAAAACGAATTCCGTCGCCCAAAAGTGTCCCGAAAGAGAACATAAGAATTAAAATTCGGCAAGGAGCGGCGCGGGCACCGCGTGGCGCATCGGCGAGCCGATGACGGCTTCGGTGAGAAGCCGCGCGGGAATTTTCAGGCGCCGGACGCTCAACCCTTCCCGGAAATCGACCTCAACGCTCAGTGCGACCGGGCCCGTCCTGTACCGGAGCCGCGCAAGCGCGAGATTGAGTCCGAGCGCCGGGGAAAAGCCGATACTGGTCGCCGTTCCGTCGATCGCGCCCTCCCTCTCGACGGCGCAGAATTGCACCGGCTCGGGGAAATCCAGAGCCATGGACACGACCAGATGGCGCGGCTCCCGCTGCTTGAGGCGGCGCAGGGCGTCTCGCCCGGTGAAATGTCCGCTTTCGAGATCGACAAGCGAAGCGAGACCCA
>JAJXZC010000802.1 GCA_021780275.1 Pseudomonadota bacterium | reverse complement strand
GGAAATCGTCGCTGAATTGCGCGGCGCGAGCTGGCGTCCGTCACAGGACAAAATGGCCGCGGTGCTGTCGTCTGCGGCGAATAAAGAAGATGCGAAGCCTGCGTCCAGGAAGGGCGCGACCGCTCAGGCGCCGGGCGCTGCCGTCGCTTCGGTCGGCGATTCTCTGCGCGCTTATCTTCTGATCCGTTCCTATCAGGTGCGCGGGCACTTGCTGGCCAACCTTGATCCTCTGGGATTGATGGAGCGCAAATATCATCCCGAACTCGATCCCGCGACCTATGGATTTACCGATGCGGATTATGACCGCCCCATCGAGCTGGGCGGCATGGTGCTGGGTCTCGAACGCGCGACTTTGCGCCAGATCATGGCGCAGCTGGAAGAGACGTATTGCGGCTCCATCGGCGTCGAGTTCATGCATATACAAATCCCGGAAGAAAAAGCCTGGCTGATGGAGCATTTCGCCGAGCACCGCAACCAGACGCCTTTTTCCGCCGCGGAAAAGAAAGACCTGCTGGAGCAGCTGACCCGCGCCGAGGGGTTTGAAAACTTCGCGCAGACGAAATACACGGGCACCAAACGCTTTGGCGTCGAGGGCGGCGAGGCGGTCGTTCCCGCCGTGCACGAGATCATCGCCCATAGCGCGCAGATGGGCGTCAAGGAAGTGATCATCGGCATGGCGCACCGCGGGCGCCTCAACATTCTCACTAACGTGCTGGGCAAATCCTTCACGTCGATTTTTTCCGCGTTTCAGGGCGCGCCTTCGAAACCCGACGCGGTGCAGGGTTCGGGCGACGTCAAATACCACCTCGGCACGTCGAACGACCGCGACTTCAAGGGAAAAACCGTTCACGTCTCGATGGCCTCCAATCCGTCGCATCTCGAATTCGTCGATCCGGTAGTGGTCGGCAAGGTGCGCGCGAAGCAGGCGCTCCGCAAGGACGAGGATCACAGCGAGGTGATGGCGCTGTTGCTCCACGGCGATGCAGCGCTCGCCGGGCAGGGCATCGTTCCCGAGGTGCTGATGATGGCGAATTTGCCGGGCTATCGCGTCGGCGGCACGATGCACGTCGTCATCAACAACCAGATCGGATTCACCACCGCGCCGGCCTATGCGCGCTCGGGCAACTATTGCTCGGATGTCGCCAAGGTCATCCAGGCGCCTGTGTTCCACGTCAACGGCGACGATCTTGAAGCCGTCATCCACGTCTGCCGCATGGCGTCGGAATTCCGCCACACCTTTAAAAAAGACGTTTTCGTAGATATCGTCTGCTACCGCCGCCACGGCCACAACGAGTCGGACGAACCCGCTTTCACCCAGCCGAAAATGTACAGCGTCATCCGCGACAAAAAAACCGCGCTGACGGTTTATGCCGAAAAGCTGATCGGCGAAGGCGCTGTGACGCAGGCAGAGGCGGACAAAATGGTTTCCGACTGGAAAGACTATCTGGAAGGCGAATTCGAGGCGGTCAAGAGCTACAAGTCTAACCACATCGACATGCTCGAAGGCAGCTGGACGGGCCTGAAACAGGCGACGGGCGACGAGCGCCGCGGCGAGACGGCCATCGGCGACGATATGGCGCGGAAAATCGGCCGCGCGATCACGTCGGTGCCCGAAGGCTTCGATCTCAATTCCAAAATCGCCCGCCAGCTCGAAGCGAAGAAGAAGATGTTTGAAACCGGCGAAGGGTTCGACTGGGCGACCGCCGAGGCGCTGGCTTTCGGTTCGCTTGCGCTCGAGGGTTTTCCGGTGCGCCTGTCGGGTGAAGATTGCGGGCGCGGCACCTTTTCGCAGCGTCATGCGGCGCTGACCGATCAGACGAGCGAGGAAAAATACTTTCCGCTCGCGCATATAGACCCCAAGCAGGCGAAGTTCGAAGTGCATGACAGCCCGCTCTCCGAAGCGGCGGTGATGGGCTTCGAATACGGCTATTCCACCGCCGACCCGCGCACGCTGGTGCTGTGGGAGGCGCAGTTCGGAGACTTTTTCAACGGCGCGCAGGTGATCGTCGACCAGTTCATCTCGTCCGCGGAAACGAAATGGCTGCGCATGTCCGGCCTTGTGCTGTTGTTGCCGCACGGTTTGGAAGGCCAGGGCCCCGAACACTCGTCGGGACGTCTTGAGCGCTTCCTGCAAATGTCTGCGGAGGACAACTGGCAGATTGCCAACTGCTCCACGCCCGCCAACTACTTCCACATTCTGCGCCGCCAGATGAAGCGCGACTTCCGCAAGCCGCTGGTCATCATGACGCCGAAATCGCTGTTGCGTCACAAGCTCTGCGTTTCGAGCCTGAAAGATTTTACCGGCAAGGAAAGTTTCCACCGCGTTATCCCGGAGCATGCGAAGCTCAAAAACGTCAGGCGCGTGGTGATTTGCAGTGGCAAGGTTTATTACGACCTGCTGGAAGCGCGCGAAAAACAAAAGATCGACAATGTTGCGATCGTGCGTCTGGAGCAGTTCTATCCGTTCCCGGAAAAATCGCTCGGCGATGCGCTGAAAGCCTATCCGGATGCGGAGATCGTCTGGTGTCAGGAAGAGGCGGAAAACCAGGGCGGCTGGACGTTCGTCGATCGCCGCATCGAAAACGTCTTGCGCCAGATCAGGCACAAATGCGCCCGCCCGTCGTACGTCGGCAGGCCGGAGGCTGCCGCGCCCGCGACCGGCACGCTCAAGAACCATGTCCATGAACAGGAAACGCTCGTCAATCACGCTTTAACGATCTAAAAGGAAAAATAACAATGGCAACAGAAATTGTAGTTCCGGCCCTCGGTGAATCGGTCACGGAAGCGACCGTCGCGAAATGGCTCAAGAAAGTCGGCGATGCCGTCGCGGTCGACGATCCGCTGGTGGAGCTGGAAACCGACAAGGTGACGCTTGAAGTCAACGCCAAGGAAGCGGGCGTGCTGAAAGAGATCAAGGTCGAAACCGGCGCGAACGTCGAAGTCGGCGCGGTGCTGGGTTCTATTGGAGTTGGCAGCGGAGCCGTCTCCGCGCCTGCGAAAGCCGCGGCTCCGGCCAAGAAGTCCGAACCCGTCGCGGCGAAAGTCGCCTCCAAACCGGCGAGTAACGACGCTTTCCTCTCCCCCGCCGTGCGCAAACTGGTGGATGACAATAAAGTCGATACATCAGGCATGTCCGGCACCGGCAAGGATGGCCGACTGACGAAAGGAGACGTTCTGGAAGCCCTGAACGCGCCGAAATCAGCGCCGGCCGCCAAAGCCCCCACCGTTCCTTCAGGGCCGCGCAACAACGCCGACCGCGAAGAGCGCGTGCGCATGACGCGCCTGCGCCAGCGCATCGCCGAGCGGCTCAAGGACGCGCAGAACACCGCCGCGATCCTCACCACCTTCAATGAAGTCGATATGAGCCATATCATGGCCTTGCGCGCGCAATATAAAGACGGTTTCGAGAAGAAGCACGGCGTGCGTCTCGGTTTCATGTCGTTCTTCGTCAAGGCGGCGGTGCAGGCCTTGAAAGATTTCCCGGCTGTCAATGCGGAGATCGACGGTACCGATCTTGTGTACAAGAACTACTACGACATCGGCGTGGCGGTTTCGACGCCCGCGGGTCTGGTCGTTCCCGTTGTGCGAGACGCGGACAAGAAGAGCTTCGCCGACATTGAAAAAGAAATCGGCGATCTCGGCAAGCGCGCCCGTGACGGCAAGCTCGGCCTTGACGAACTGACCGGCGGCACCTTCACCGTCACCAACGGCGGCGTGTTCGGCTCGCTGATGGCGACGCCGATCATCAATCCGCCGCAGGCGGGCATTCTCGGCATGCACAAGGTGCAGGAACGCGCCGTGGTCGTGAACGGGCAGGTCGTCGTGCGGCCGATGATGTACATCGCGCTGTCTTACGACCACCGCATCATCGACGGGCGCGAGTCGGTCTCGTTCCTCGTGCGCGTCAAGGACGCGATCGAGGATCCGCAACGTCTGCTGCTGGATGTCTAAGCGCGCTACTGCGCGTCAAGCACTTCGTAAAAATGGTATCCCGTTCCCGGCGGGTTGGTATTGCCTGCGCTTTCAAAACAGCCGCTGGAATAGGGGAGCGCTATCGTATAGGTTCCGGCAAAAGTTCCGGTGAACTTGGTGCCGTCGAAGGCATCCGCCGTGACGGTGGGGATCGTCGTGGTGTTGTGGGTGATCTCCTCGATTTGAGCGCAGA
>JAJXZC010000692.1 GCA_021780275.1 Pseudomonadota bacterium | reverse complement strand
GCTTGAGGGGCGTATTCGCGACATTGCCAGGGGCTTCATCGACCGCATGGCGGCGAAAGGCGATACATGCGATTTCGCGCGCGATGTCGCTTTCCTCTATCCGCTGCACGTCATCATGGAAGTTCTTGGCGTGCCGGAGGTCGACGAGCCGCGCATGCTGAAGCTGACGCAGGAACTCTTCGGCAGCGCGGACCCGGATCTCAACCGCACCGGCTCCGAAATCAAGGACCCGCAGGCAGGTCTCGCGGCGGTTGCCGAAACCGTGGGTGAGTTCATCACCTATTTCAACGAAATGACGGAAGACCGCCGCCGCAAGCCGCGCGACGACCTTGCGAGCATCATCGCGAATGGCATGATCGATGGAAAGCCGCTCGATCACTTCGCGGCTATGTCCTATTACATCATCGCCGCGACCGCCGGCCACGACACGACATCGAACACCACCGCAGGCGGCCTCTGGGCCATCGCCGAGCGTCCCGACCAGTTCGCTCGGCTCAAGGCCGCCCCCTCGCTCATCCCGACCTTCCTTGAGGAGACGATCCGCTGGGTGACGCCGGTGAAGCACTTCATGCGCAGCGCGACCGCGGACGCGGTCGTTCATGGGCAGAAGATCGCCAAGGGCGACTGGATGATGCTCTGCTATCCCTCCGGCAACCGCGACGAGGACGTCTTCTCCGATCCATTCGAGTTCAGGATCGACAGGTCGCCCAACAAGCATGTCGCCTTCGGTTATGGAGCGCATGTCTGCCTCGGGCAACATCTCGGCCGCATGGAAATGCGCGTCTTGTGGGAAGAGTTGCTGCCGCGTCTCGAATCGGTGGAGCTCAACGGCGCGCCGAAACTGATGGAAGCGAATTTCGTTTGCGGTCCCAAGTCCGTTCCCATCCGCTATAAGATGCACTGATCGCATCTCTCGAAGCGGGAGCGCGCCATGAAGACCTACCAATGCAGGACCTGTGGCTTCATCTATTCCGAAGCCGAAGGGTTGCCGGAAGAGGGAATTCCCGCCGGCACGAAATGGGAAGATGTCCCGGACGACTGGATCTGTCCGATGTGCGGGACGCCCAAGGTCGATTTCGACATGGTCGAGCTCGACTGATCCCAGAAGGGCATTCGTGAAAACGAAGGTCGGCGCTTTTGCTTGAGCGCCGACCGTTTCCATTGCGGAAGGTCGGCGGCGCGGAGCCCGAAGTTGACCCGGCTTCCGCCGCGGCTCATTCTTCCATCAAAACAATCAACGAACAGTCCGGCAGAAGCCGGCTCAGGGAGGACCTATGCTCACCAAAGCGGACGACTACCCGATTCATCAGACGGCTGAACCCATCGCCTTCGCCGGCACGGACCGCAATTTCTACGACCGCTATTTCTTCAACGGCTACACGCGGACCGGCGATGTGTTCTTCGCGGCCGCCCTCGGCGTCTACCCGCACATCAACATCATGGACGCTTCGTTCTGCGTCGTGGTGAACGGTGTCCAGCACAACCTCCACGCGTCGCGCCACCTCAACATGGAGCGCATGGACACACAGGTCGGGCCGATCGCGATCGATGTCGTCGAGCCGCTGAAATCGCTGCGCATCCGTGTCTCCGACAACGAGCACAAGATAAAGGCCGATGTGACCTTCCATGCGCGCACCCAGCCGCTGAAGGAGCCGCGCTTCACGCGCCGCAACGGTCCGCGCACGCTGATGGATCTGACGCGCCTGACGCAGAACGGCACCTATGAGGGCTGGGTCGAGATCAGCGGCCGGCGCATTGAAGTGAAGCGCGAGGATTTTGTCGGCACCCGGGACAGGTCATGGGGTGTGCGGAGCATCGGCGCGGCCGATGCGCAGCCCATGGTGCCGCCTATGCCCTTTCAGTTCTACTGGCTCTGGGCGCCGCTCAACTTCGAGGACCGGATCACGCTCTATCACGTCAATGACGACGAGCACGGCGAAGCCTGGAATCAGAACGCCGTCATGTGCCCGATCGGTGGCGACCCGGAAGAAATCCCGAACTGCCGTTCCGAGCTCGAATATGTTCCCGGCTCGCGTCATGCCAGACTGGCCAGGATATTCCTCGATCACCACAAGGGCGGTCAGTCGCGCATCGACCTGACGCCCAAATGGTCCTTCTACATGCTCGGCCTCGGCTATGGTCATCCCGAATGGGGGCATGGCGCCCACAAGGGCCCGCTGGCTGTCGGCTATGAGGAGTTCAGGCTCGACGAGGTCAAGTCCTACGCGCCTCCGCATCTCCATATTCAGGCCTTTGTCGAGGCGAAGCTGACACTCCCCGACGGGTCGACGCGCCAGGGCGCCGGCGTGCTCGAACAGCTCATCATCGGCCCGCATGCGCCGTCCGGCTTCAAGGACATTCTCGATCCGGCAGGCGCGTGAAGATTGGGGGAGGGCGATATGGACGAAATTGCCGGGCGCATTGCCGCCTATCTGCAACACAAGATGCCGCAAGCCTCGAACGTCGAGGTGACGGGCGTTTCACGCATTCATGGCGGCGCGAGCCGCGAAACCTTCAGGCTCAATGCTTCCTGGGAGGAAGGCGGCCATAAGGTCGTCCGTCCGCTCATCCTGCGCCGCGATCCGGTCGCGAGCCTGATCGAGACGGAGCGCGATCTCGAATACAACGCCTATCGCGCGTTTCATCCGACGGGTCTGCCCGTGCCGGAGCCGCTCTATCTTGAGACCGATCTCACATGGCTCGACCGCCCCTTCTTCGTGATGGAGCAGATCGTCGGCTGCGTGGCGGGATCGCCCTTCAACGCCGATCCCTATGGCGCCCATGCGGAGAAGATCGGCCGCCAGTTCTGGACGCATCTCGGCAGGATTGCGGGTGCCGATCCCGAAGAGATCGGCTTCGCGCAGGCGATGAAGCCTGTGGCCGCCGATGAAACATGGCGGCGCGAACTCGAACACTGGGAAAAGGTCATCGATGAGGACGAGCTTTGCCCGCAGCCTGTCGCGCGCGCCGCGATCCGCTGGATGAAGCGCAATCCGCCGCCGCCCGCGCAAAAGGTTTCGGTCGTTCATGGCGACTATCGCACCGGCAATTTCCTCTATGACGGAGAAGGGGAGATCAAGGCCATCCTCGATTGGGAAATGTGCCATCTCGGCGATCCGCTCGAAGACCTTGCCTGGGCGGCCGATCCGCTCTGGGCCTTCGAGAAGCCCGAGCGTCCCGGCGGCATGATCCCGCGCGCGGAAGCGCTCCGAATCTGGCGGGAGACGAGTGGCCTCGAAATCGATCCGAAGGCGCTCAGATGGTGGGAAATCTTCAACTCGCTCAAAGGCCTCGCGATCTGGATTTCGGCGGGTAAGGAGTACCAGACCGGCGCCAGCCGCGATCCCATCCTCGCCCTTTCGAGCTGGTATCCGACCGATGTTCACAACCGCGTGCTTGCCCATGCGCTTGCCACGCTCTCGCGGGAGGCGCGCGCATGAAACCGGAAGTCGATGTTGTTCTCGGCGGCGTTCTCGGAACGCTGCTGATGGAAATCGCGCCGCAGCTCGGCGCGGAATATTCGCTCGGCAGTGTCGGCCTCATTGCCATGACCATCGGTATGGCGGCGCAGGAATATGACCGGGCGGCGGATATCCGCGTCGAGGAGAACCGTGAGATGCGGGCGCTCTTCGGCGAGGCCGCGGGGCTGGTCGGGAATGCGGATCTGAAGTCGCGACTTGCGGATGCGGCCGCCACCACCGAGAGTTCGTTCCGGGTGAGCGCCCTCAACGCCACCAACGACGCACTGTCAAGGCTGCTGATCGAGCTTCAGACCGTGGTGGAGGAGACGGATGCCCCCTGGGCCGCCGCCCTTGACGCGAAGATCTGGCGCTATCTGGTTGCGGCGGCCGAACGCCGGCGGGTGGTTCTGCCGACATTCGGCTAGCCCCTCCCCGCGCGGCGAGGGCGACAACAATCCCCTTCGCGGATTTTGCGCCTTGAGCTAAGAGTGAGCGGCCCGGCTGCCGGGCTTTTCGGGCCCCTGACCATGCCGCTCGCCGTCCGCCTCTCGCTTTTCTACGCGTCGCTCTGTCTTTTTACAGGCGTGCAGCTGCCCTTCTTTCCGGCATGGCTGAAATCGAAGGGCCTCGGGCCGCAGGAGATCGCCTTCATCATCGCCGCGACCATGTTCCTGCGCATCGTCGCCGGACCGGTCGTGGCCTTTCTCGCCGACCGGCTCGAAGACCGG
>JAJXZC010000725.1 GCA_021780275.1 Pseudomonadota bacterium | reverse complement strand
TCAAGGATGGCGTTCTCATCGCCGTCGATGCAGTCAACCGTGCGCCCGAATTCATGACGGCGCGGCAGCTCATCGCCAGGCAGGTGAAGCTCGATCCCAAGCGGCTGGCTGACGAAAGCATTTCCATGAAGGAAATAGCGAGCGCCTGATAAGGCGTCGCCGAGACAAGACAGTTGAATAGGTGAGGAGGCGTTCGGAGAGAATGGCGAAAGTTACTTATGTCGAGCATGACGGCAAGGAGCACACGATCGACGTGGCGGAAGGCCTGACGCTCATGGAAGGCGCGGTCAAGAACATGGTTCCGGGCATCGACGCCGATTGCGGCGGCGCCTGCGCCTGTGCGACCTGCATGATCTATGTGCCGGAAGAATGGCTCGCGAAGATTCCGGGCAAGGAAGACATGGAAGAGACCATGCTCGACTTCTGCGAGCACACCCAGGCCAATTCCCGCCTCTCCTGCCAGATCAAGGTGACGCCGGAGCTCGACGGCATCCGCGTGTCGCTGCCGGAATCGCAGCACTAACGTTTTTATCTCAAGAAAAAGGGCGCCGGTTTTCGGCGCCCTTTTTTGTTGCTCATTCCGCCGCTTGCGCGAGCTTGGCGGAAAGCGGCGTGAGGTCATGCTTTTTCAGCGGCAATTCTCGAATGCGCTTTCCCGTCGCGGCAAAGACCGCATTCGAGACCGCAGCCGCGATGGGCGGCGTCGCGGGTTCGCCGAGCCCGCCAAGCTCTGCGCCGCTCTCGAGCACATGAACCTCGATCGAAGGCATGTCGGCCATATGCAGCATTTCGTAGTCGGGGAAATTCGACTGCACGACCGCGCCCTTCTCGATCGTGATTTCGCCGCGCAGAGCCGCTGTCAGACCGAAGATGATCCCCGACTCGACCTGCTGCTCGACCGTGTTCGGATTGATCATGCGGCCGCAATCGACCGCCGCCACGACGCGATGGACCTTCAACTCGCCGGTATGGCTTACCGAAACTTCTGCCACTTCCGCGACGATTGTCTTGAACGCCTCCTGAATGGCGATCCCGCGCGCATGGCCCTTGGGCAGCGGTGTGCCCCACCCGGCCTTCGCTGCGGCAAGTTCCAGCACGGCGAGATGGCGGGGCTGGTCCTTCAGGAGAGCGCGGCGATATTCGAACGGGTCCTTGCCCGCTTCATGGGCGAGTTCGTCCACGAAGCTTTCCGTGAAAAACGTGTGCTGCGAATGCGCGACCGAGCGCCAGGGGCCGCGTGGAACGGGCGTCGGGCTCTCGATGGAGCGGATCGACTGGTTCGCCACCGAATAGGGAATATGCGCGGCCTCTGCCGGATCGTCCTTCGTCACATAGCGGTTGCGCCAGGCGACGGGCAAACCTTCCTTGTCGAGCGCGACCTTGAAGACGCTCGTCACGGCAGGGCGATAGGCGTCGTGCTGGATATCGTCCTCGCGCGTATAGACGAGCTTCACCGGCGCATCGACTTCCTTGGCGATCAGTGCCGCAAAATCGATCTCGCTCGGGAAATCGGCAAATCCCTTGCGCACGGGAATGCGGCGCCCGAAGCCGCCGCCGAGTAGCATCGGATGAAGTGTCACGTCGTCGAAGGAAAGGCCTGCGATCTCGGCAATGCGGCCGCGCGTGCCCAGCGCGTCCTGCGCGCCGACCCAGACTTCGGCCTTGCCGTCCGCCTTGATCCAGACGGTGCAGTTCATCGGCTCCATGCAGGCATGGGCGAGATAGGGCACGCGGTATGTCGCTTCCACGAGCTTGCCCGCGCCCTTCAACGCGGCTTCCGTATCGCCGATCTCGACATCCTTCGCGCCGTCGGCGGCGGCGATGTCCCTGTCGTGCTGCGCGTAGATCGACGCAGTTGAACGCGTGTCGTTCCCCTTGGCGTCGATCTTGAGTTCGAGCGCAGCGGCGGCTTCCTTCGCACGCCAGAAATTATTGGCGACGACGGCGACGCCCACAGGCAGACGTACCAGCTTCTTCACGCCGGGGCGCTTGAGAATCTCGTCTTCGTTGTAGCTCACGACCTCCGCGCCGAAGACCGGCACGAATTTGATCGCAGCGTAAAGCATGCCCGGCAGATGAACATCGATGCCGTATTTCGCCGAACCGTCGACCTTGGCTGGAATATCGAAGCGCGGAATGGGCTTGCCGACGATGGTGTAGTCCTTCGCGCTTTTCAGCACAGGATTGGAGAGCGCAGAAAGCTCCGCCGCATCGGCTGCGAGTTCGGCGAATGTCGCGGACTTGCCGGACGCTTCATGATGCACATGGGAGAGCCGCGCCGCGCATTCGGACGGATCGACGCCCCAGCGCTTCGCGGCCGCGCGGATCAGCAGATCCTTCGCGGCGGCGCCCGCAACGCGCATGCCATGCTGACCCGTCCAGCGCACGGAGGAGGAGCCACCGGTCACCTGGAGATGCATGAGCTTCGCCACGCCATACCAGGCGGCATTGTTGATGCCGGTAAGGAACGACGGAATCTGGATGCCGTCGGTGAAATTCTGGCTGAGCGACTCATTGGCGAAAGCCTGTTCGGCAGGCGCCTGCTCGGCGCGCACGAGCGACCAGTCTGCTTCCATCTCTTCCGCCGCCATCATGGCAAGCGCAGTGATGACGCCCTGCCCCATATCGGAATGAGGCACATAGACGGTCAGCACATTGTCCGGCGCGAGCTTGAGCCATGTCGTGACGAAGCGCTCTCCCTCACCCCTGGTCACCGCCTTGTCTTGCAGGGTAAGGCGCGAAGGACCGGAGCTGACATAGCCGAGCAGCAAGCCGCCGCCCGCGAGACCGCCAGCGATGAGGAATCCGCGCCGCGTGGGTTTCTTGATGTTCATGGCGTTCCCCTCAGGCGTTCGACAGCGAATGGATCGCGGCGCGCACGCGCGGATAGGTTCCGCAACGGCAGACATTGGTGATCGCCTCGTCGATCTCCGCATCGGTGGCCTTCGGCTTTTCCTTCAGCAGCGCCGAAACGGCCATCAGCATGCCCGACTGGCAATAACCGCATTGCGGCACCTGCCCGGCGATCCACGCGGCCTGAATGGGGGCGAGCGCGGCCTTCGCGCCCGAGGCTTCGGCGAGCCCCTCGATCGTCACGATCTCGTGGTTTTCGACCGAGGCGACCGGCGTCACGCAGGAGCGGACGGCTGCGCCATCGACATGCACGGTGCAGGCGCCGCAGGAGGCGACGCCGCAGCCGAATTTCGTGCCGGTGAGGCCGAGTTCGTCGCGCAGAACCCAGAGAAGCGGCATCTCAAGCTCGACATCGAGCGTATGGCTGACGCCATTGACCTTGACGGTGACGGACATGGGTTCCTCCCCTTCTCGCCGGCCACGCTCGGGCGGCTCCGAACCAGATGACCGAAACTATCAAATCGGTCAGTGGTTGGAAAGAGCGGGTATCGGAGACCGGGAATGCTCAGGGCAGGTCGGCCGGCTCCGGGGAAAACTCTACATCCGGCGCGGGCGCGCTGGAAAGCGAAGCGCCACCCGGCACCCGCACAGGAAGATGGCAGGTGACGCGCGTTCCCACGTCGGGCGCGGATTCCAGTGTGACCCAGCCACCATGAAGTTCGACGAAAGAGCGCACCAGCGACAGGCCGAGGCCCGCGCCGCGGCGACGATCCTGACCGGCGCGCGACTCGAAGCGGTCGAAGACGGTGGCCTGGAATTCCGGTTTGATGCCGTCGCCCGTGTCGGCGACATAGAGCTGAATCGTGTTTTCGAGGCGCTCGGCGCCGATGGTGATCGCGTCGCCCGGACTCGTGAAGGTGAGCGCGTTCGACAGAAGATTGATCATGATCTGCTTGATGCGCTTTTCGTCGGCGCGGAGGACGCCAAGATCTTTTGGTGCCTCGACCTTGAGCACGATCCGGTTCTTCTGCGCGGGGCGCTGGGCAAATTCCTCGGCCGCGCGAATAACACCCGAAATCTCGACATCGGACAGGTCGAGCGTCATCGCGCCCGCCTCGATGACCGTGAGATCGAGAATATCGTTCACGATGTCGAGCAGCGTGTCCGAGGACTCAAGAATGCCTTGCGTATATTCGTGCTGCTTGGGATTGAGGTCGCCGAATTTATCGGCGGCGTTGCCGACGTCGTAGAACACGGCCACGCCCCAGGGCGGCTTGAACCAGTACTGGTATTCGGCGCTGGCGGTGGCCAGGTAGCGTCCGCCCGCGTCGGTCTG
>JAJXZC010000614.1 GCA_021780275.1 Pseudomonadota bacterium | reverse complement strand
TTCGGCAACTTCTGCGGACGCAGCCCGATCTTCACGGCTGTTGGCGTGAGGTCAAGCACGACGCCCAGCGTCCATGGTGCGAGGTCTTCGGCATATTTCTGCTTCTCAAGACCTTCCTGCCAGTTCTCGCCCGCCTTCAACGTGGCGACAGGCCCGCGGAAACCGTGGCGCTGGTCGTAGTCGACGAGGCCCTTGCGCAGAGAGCGGCGAACGATCGCCTGAAGATGCGTGTCGATGGTGGTACGAACGGAGAGGCCACCCTCATAGAGCTTCTGCTCGCCGAACTGCGAATAGAGTTCGCGGCGCACTTCCTCGACAAAATAGGAGGCGTCGACGAGCTGAACGCCGACCGGCCGCTGCACCGTCTTGAAAGGTTCCGACTGCGCGGCCTTCGCATCTTCCGGCGAGACGAAGCCATCCTCTTCCATCCGGCCGACCACCCAGTTGCGTCGTGCGATCGCACGGTCGCGATGGGTATAGGGATTGTAGTTTTCCGGGCCCTTGGGCAGCGAAGCGAGATAGGCGACCTCTGAGATCGAGAGCTGATCGAGCGGCTTGTCGAAATAGTTGAGCGCCGCAGCCGCGACGCCGTAGCTCCCCGACCCGAGATAAATCTCGTTGAGATAGAGTTCGAGAATCTTTTCTTTCGAATAGGCCTTTTCCATCCGCAGCGAGAGCAGGATTTCCGTGATCTTGCGCTGCGCGTTGCGATCGCGCGTCAGCAGGAAGTTGCGCGCCACCTGCTGCGTGATGGTCGAGGCGCCGACGAGACGGCGGTCGTTGAGCACGTTGAAGACGTTGTCGACCATGGCGCGCGCGATGCCCATCGGATCGACGCCGCTATGCGTGTAGAAATTCTTGTCTTCCGCCGCCAGGAAAGCCTGGATCACGCGCTTTGGGATCGCGTTGATCGGCACATAAATGCGCCGCTCGCGGGCATACTCGGCGATGAGCTCGCCGTCGCCTGCATGAACGCGGGTCATCACCGGCGGCTCGTAATTGGCAAGCTTGGAATAGTCCGGCAGTTCGATGTTCATCTGCCAAAGCACGTAACCGGCGACGAGAAGCACGCCGGTGACGGCAAGCAGGAAGAGTGCGGACAGGACTTTGAGAACTCTCAACATCGGGCTCAGCTGCCCCCATCTTTCTCTAATTGGTGCCGCCTACGCATTGAACCGGGCGGAAGGGCCAAAACCGCCGCCAGACATAGCACGGTCCCATTACGGGAAACTACCTGCCAATGTCTGCCGCATGGTTAATTGACGGTCTTGCGGCCTGAGGTCTAGGTCGCAATTGTGGCAGGCTCGCGACGCGAGCGCCCTAATTCGGCCCTTCGGCCAGCCTGTCGCCGAAATAGCGGTCCACCGCGCGCACAAAGGCGTTCGAAACCGTCGTCCGCCATTTGGGCGAGGTCAGCCGCTTCTCTTCCGTGGCATTGGTGAGAAAGCCAAGCTCGACCAGCACGGACGGCACGTCCGGCGCCTTAAGCACGACGAAGCCCGCGAAGCGATGCGTCGGTTCGAGGAGATAGGTCGCCTTCCCCGCATAATCCACGACGGATTTGGCAAAGCGCACCGAATAGTTCTTCGTCTCGCGCTGAGCCAGATCGATCAGGATGCCGGTGACTTCCGGCGACTCACCCTTGAAATCGATCCCCGCAATCGCGTCGGAGAGGTTTTCCTTCCGCGCAAGTTCCGCAGCTTCCTTGTCCGAAGCCGTTTCGGAGAGCGTATAGACGGACATGCCCTTCACATCGGATTTCGCAATCGAATCCGCATGGATGGAGATGAACAGGTCTGCCTTGTAGCGCCGCCCGATCTGCACCCGCTCGCGCAAGGGGATGAAGATGTCCTTGTCGCGCGTCAGGTGAACCTCATAGCGTCCCGTCGCGCGCAGACGCCGCGCCAGCTCCTTGGCAAAGGCAAGCACGACATCCTTTTCGACAACGCCGCTTTTCAAGCCATGCGTACCCGGATCGACGCCGCCATGGCCCGGATCGATGACGATGATGCGGCGGTGGTCATGCCGGGCGAGCGGCGTCGCGGGCGTGGCATCGGATGACGTGGGCCGCGGCGTCGCAATCGCCACGCTGCCCTCCGTTCCCGAAGAAGGAGCCGGCGCGGTCGAGCCGTGGCTTGTGGAAGCCGAAACAGAGTCCTGTCCGGCATCGGGCTTGTCCGCGGACCTGAGAAAACTCGCCCGGTCGGTCGCTCCAAGATCGACGACGATGCGCCGCCCGAAGCCGCCCTGCGGCTCCAGAATGAAATTGCGCGCGACGGCGACAGGCCCCGTTGCGTCGATCACGACGCGGAAACGGTCGTCCTGAAACTTGCCATAGCGATAGCCTGCGATGAGGCCGCGGCCTTTTTTGTCCGTGTCGGCGGGCAGGGTCGAGCGCATCTTCGGAAAATCGACGATCACCCGATAGGGATCGGCAAGGGTGAAGACCCGGTAGTTCACCGGCGCTGCCCCGCCAAGTTCGATCACGAAACGGGTTTCGGTTCCCCGGTCGCCGAGGCGGATGCTGGAGACGGATGCCTCGCCAGCGGCCGCTGAAGACTGCGCGCCCTCGGCGTCCAGCGCCGCGCGGTCATCATCGGGAAGCGAGGATGTCGAAGCAGGCAGCGCCGCCTCATTGACGCCCGTCTGCCCGGATGACTGCGACGAGGCCGTTCCAAGAGCGCCTTTCTCGGCATGGGCGGAACCTGCGGGCAGGCATCCGGCAAGGATGAGCGAAACAAGGGCCAACGCTGACACGGGCGCCTTCGGCACCCTCTTCCCCCGGAGCCGCCACAACGCGGCTACATACCCATTATTCCACATAATACACAGCAACCGCACCCTGAGCGGCCCGTTCCATCGGCCAGACTCGCGCCTTGCACCGATAATGAATCAAACACCGACCTAACCTATTCTGGCCAGAATACTTTATAAACCGTTACCCCGCTGGAAAACTTCACGATTTCTCAAGGATCGGCATGGTTAATGGAGCGTAGCGGTCCGGCGCGGTCAGGGCCCGCCAAGCCATCGCTTGCCAAATCAGGACCGCGCAAAGTACAAGACAAAGGCTAGCCGGTTTGGCTTTCCCTTGGGTGTCCGGCGCTATCGATGCCGGCTCCACCTGGTCCGATGAGCCTGGAGACACGGCGGACCTTCTGCCCCCGCGACAAGGCGGTGCGGCATTCTCGGGTTCGTTTTGCCTCAGGTTTCCTAGGCGACCACGATACCAGACCGCCCGAGCGAGTTTGACGCTCGTCCCGCCTCTCGCGTTCCCCGTGGAATCGAGACGGTCAAGACGATTTCCGCCCGCCCCCGGCGCATGAGGGGGTACCGAAGGTTGAGATGCACGACGCAATCACGCAGATGGAAGACGCACAGGCCGGAAAGGTTCGCTTCACAAGCGAATTTACTGCGCCCCGTCTTGCTGCGCCGGCCGTGCTCGCCGCCTCATCATCACAGTACAAAACCGGCCTTCTCGCCGCGCCCATGATCCATGTGGTTGCGGCCAGCCGGATTCACACAATCGGCGCTCGCCCGCGCCAGCTCGGCCGCATGAATTTGCGCCTGGCTCTGCGTGGCGGTGAGCGCCCCGGAGATTTGCTCAATGGCAAACAAGATGCTTATCGACGCGACCCACCCCGAGGAAACTCGGGTCGTGGTCGTGAGCGGCCAACGTGTTGAAGAGTTCGATTTCGAGTCCGAGGCCAGGAAGCAGCTTCGCGGAAACATCTACCTCGCGAAAATCACGCGCGTAGAGCCTTCGCTGCAGGCTGCATTCGTTGAATATGGCGGTAACCGCCACGGCTTTCTCGCCTTCAGCGAAATCCATCCCGACTACTACCAGATCCCCGTCGCGGATCGCGAAGCGCTGGTGAAGCACCAGGCTGCCGCCGCTCGCCGCGAGGCCGAGGAAGAAGATCACGACGGCGACCACGAGCAGCCCGCCCCCGCTGCCGAGCAGGGCGAAGCCGTCGCGGCAGAAGCCCGCAATTCCGAAACGCTGGCCGTCGAGGACCATCACGACGACGCTGCGCCGCATGGCGACGAGGAAGGCTCCACCGCTCCCGTCGAGCGCGGCGAGATGGAAATCGTCCATTCCGACGAGACGATCGAATCGATCGGCGCCGGCGATGTGCTTGAAGAAGCGCAGGAAGAAGCCCAGCCCCGCAAGCAGCGCCACAACTTCCGCAACTA
>JAJXZC010000758.1 GCA_021780275.1 Pseudomonadota bacterium | reverse complement strand
TGCGGTGGGGCCCGGCACGACCCGCACCGCCCTCGCCGAGGATGCCGACGAGGATGGTGCCGTCGACGGGAGACTGCGCGATCCCGTCGATCGACTCCGGCAGGTCGCAGTCGACGAAGCCCAGAGACACGACCGGCATGTCCGCAAGTACTCCGGGCAGTGTGTCCTGAAAATATCCCTGAACCAGAGTGACTGGTCCGGAGAGGTTCAATCTATTCAGTTTCCGCCTGACATATTGGATACCGATTCCGGAAAAGGACTTCCCCAATTCGACGTCCGAAACGCTGCCATCACCGACCGATCTCTCCCATTCGCTCGGATCGAACCCGTCAAATGTGTCAAACGAGTAGAGGCGAACTGCATTGCCGTGGTCGGATATTGCCTTGCTAAGAAGGCAAGTGGTGCCGCCACGCGCAACGCCAAATTCGAGAATCGGACCATTCGGCTCTTGCATCAGTGCGTTTCGTACGCATTGCGTTAGCGTTGCAACCTTGTTGTCATCGAGACATGACTCAAAATTGTTTCGTTTGAGCCGCGACGTGAAAAGGTTCAGCTTCAAAAAATCCTTCGCTGAACGAAGCATGTTGCCGTCCCTCCGTGAAGTGAGCCCCAGAACATAATTCCGGGCACAGTCATAGCCCGACCTCTGCTTTCATCTGAACACAGAAGACCATTTTCCAGCAATACGATAGTGAACTGTTCAAGCGGCCCGCCGTCTGATGCGTCAGCTCTTCAGCCTGTAGCCCCGCCGGAAGAGCCGGTCGCTGATGATCCAGAGGGCGAGGTTCATGGTCAGGGTGATCGTGACGCCGCGCTCGATCGAGCCGTCCGACTGGCCGGTGAAGCCGTAGCGGAAACCGTCGATCAGGTAGAAGACCGGGTTCCAGTGCGTGATCGTGTGGGCGAAGGCCGGAAGCTGCTCGACCGAATAGAAGGTGCCCGACAGGAAGGTCAGCGGCAGCACGATGAAATTCGTCACGGCCTGAAGGTGGTCGAATTTCTCCGACCAGATTCCGCCGATCATGCCGAGAAGCGACAGCATCAGCGAGGCGCCGACCGCGTAGAAGAGAACGGCCCAGACATGCTCCACATGGAGGCTCACAAAGGGCGACATGCCCGCCGCGGTCACGAGCCCGACAAGGATGCCGCGCGTCACGCCCGCGGTCGCGATCCCGAAATTGAGCTCGCCCGGCGAAAGCGGCGGCATCAGCAGGTCGACGATATTGCCCTGCACCTTCGAGATCAGGATCGAGGAGGAGGTATTGGCGAAGGCGTTCTGGATCATCGCCATCATGATGAGGCCGGGCGCCAGGAACTCTATGAAGGGCACGCCATGCACGGCGGGCCTGAGACGGCCGACCGAAAGCGCGAAGATGGCGAGATAGAGGAGCGTGGTGATGACGGGCGCCACCACCGTCTGCACGAGCACCTTCCAGAATCGGCGTACTTCCTTCACATAAAGCGTCCAGGTGCCGAGCCAGTTGACGGTGCCGAAGCGGCGCGTACCGCTGGCGGGAAAGCTTTCGCTCGATGTGATGGTCATTTGTCCGTCCTCCTGTCGCCGCGCCGCTCTGTGCCGGGCCGAGCTTTACGCCCTTGAAGAGGGCCCGGCAACCAGCCCGGACCCCCGCTTTTCTGTGGATAAGGGATCACACGGACCCAAGCGCCGGTTGCGGAAAACCGCCCCTATCTTGTATATTCTTCGTTAAGGACCACGAAATCTAGTGCGGTAAATGTGGGCCTTCGCGGCGCCCCCGTCCTATCCGTTGCAGGACGCCGCCGCCTATATGGGGCCTCGGTCGGCTGTGCGCGAGCCCCGCGACAGGTCGAGCACCGAGGCGAGGGGAAGGTGATCCAATGTGGACCGATGAACGCGTTGAGATGTTGAAGAAGCTCTGGGCGGACGGGCTGAGCGCCAGCCAGGTCGCCAAGCAGCTCGGCGGCGTGACGCGCAACGCCGTGATCGGCAAGGTGCATCGCCTGGGCCTGTCGGGCCGGGCAACGCCGAGCCGCCCTGCGCGGCCCCGCCCGCAGACCACGAGGACGATGGCGCCGATGCGTGGCCGTCCCGATCCGCTGGTGGCGGAACGCCGCGTGGAGGAAGACGTGCGTCGCGCCGAGCCCGTGGTCGAGCGGGCCGAGGTTGCGCATGTCGAGCAGGAAGTAACCGATCCCGCCCAGCGCGCGACCGTGCTCACGCTCACCGAGCACACCTGCAAATGGCCGATCGGCGATCCGGGCCGTCCGGGCTTCCATTTCTGCGGGCGCGGGGCGGATTCGAATGCGCCCTACTGCACCGAACATGCGCGCCTCGCCTATCAGCCCGTGCAGCCCCGTCGCAATCGCGATCGCGACAGGATGCGCAAGGACAGCTACGCCGTCTGAGCGGAGCGCGGCGATATAAAGAACCGGCGCCCCGATTTCTCGGGACGCCGGTTTTTTGTTGCCTCGAAGCAGGCGCGCCGCGCGATCAGCGGCTGAACTGCTCGTCGAGCGAATAGCCTGCCGAGCGCACCGTGCGGATCGGATCCTTCTCGCTCTTCTCGTTCAGCGCCTTGCGCAGGCGGCCGACATGGACGTCGACGGTGCGGGCCTCGACATAGACGTCCGAGCCCCAGACCGCATCCAGAAGCTGCTCGCGGCTGAAAACGCGGCCGGGATGCTGGATCAGATGATCGAGGAGCCTGTATTCGGTCGGACCGAGATGCACCTCGCGATCGCCGCGGCGGACGCGGTGCGCGGCGCGGTCGATGACGATGTCACCGAAGGTCACGAGATCCTCGGTCAAGGCCGGGCGGATGCGGCGCATGACGGCGCGGATGCGCGCCAGCAGTTCCGTCATCGAGAAGGGCTTCGTCACATAGTCGTCGGCGCCGGTGTCGAGGCCGCGGATGCGGTCGGCTTCCTCGCCGCGCGCCGTGATCATGATGATCGGCAGATTGCGCGTCTCGGGCCGTCCGCGCAGGCGCCGGCAGAGCTCGATGCCCGAAAGGCCAGGCAGCATCCAGTCGAGAAGCACGAGATCGGGCGTCGTCTCGCGGATCAGCATCGCCGCCTCTTCGCCGTCGGCCGCCGCGAGAACCTTGTAGCCTTCCTTGTCGAGGTTGTACTGGAGAAGCGTCGACAACGCCTCCTCGTCCTCGACGATCATGACCGTCGGTTTCATCCGACGCTCAAAGACCGCACCAGCCTGATCGCGTTCCTGCGTGATCGCCATTGCCATCCTGTCCTCGTATCGACCTCTAGACGTTGACCGACGTCGTGCTCGTTTTGTCGCCCTTCGGACGCGCGTCCTCGGTGCGCTCGCCCGTGACGGCGTAGCGGATCGTTTCGGCGATGTTGGTCGCGTGATCGCCGATGCGTTCGATGTTCTTCGCGATGAAGAGAAGATGCGTGCAGACGCCGATCGTGCGCGGATCTTCCATCATGTAGGTCAGCAGTTCGCGGAAGACCGAGTTGTACATCTCGTCGATCTCCTCGTCGCGGCGCCAGACTTCCATGGCGGCCTGCGCATCGCGATTGGAAAAGGCGTCCAGCACCTGCTTGAGCTGGCCCTGCGCAAGGCGGCCCATGCGCGAGATGCCCTGGATGAGACGCGACGGCGTTTCGAAATCGCCCTGGATGACGAGCGTGCGCTTCGCGATGTTCTTGGCGAGGTCGCCGATCCGTTCCAGATCCGACGAAATCTTCATCGCGGAAATCGCCTCGCGAAGGTCGGAGGCCATCGGCTGGCGCAGCGCGATGATGCGCACGGCGCGCGACTCGATCTCGGATTCGATCGCGTCAATGCGGCGATCGTCCTGGACGGTGCGTTCCGCAAGCTGAATGTCGCGGCGCGCCATCGATTCCATCGCGCCGGCAAGCTGCGCCTCGGTCAGCCCGCCCATCTGGGCAATACTCGCCGCGATGCCGTCGAGCTCTTCCTGAAAGGACTTTACTGTGTGCTCGGTCACGCCTGGTCTCCTGTTGACCTCGATCCACCCGCCCGCCGCGAATTTTCGCTCCGGACCCTCCGTCCGCCTTCGTGCCGCCTCGTGCCACATTCATCAAGTTGCGGGGAACCTAGTGCCGGGCTGCAAATTGTTCGTGACGGATTCATGTCATTTATATGACAATGGACAGTTTTACCGCGAAATCCGGTTCCTGCCGAGACCGGAGACGCAATTTGTAGCGTGAGGGCGGAAATTCGCCATTTTCCCGTC
>JAJXZC010000507.1 GCA_021780275.1 Pseudomonadota bacterium | reverse complement strand
GTGCGCGATGGTCAAGGCGCCGACGCCTGAGGAAGAAGATCGGCGCCGCATTTGCCGCGAGCGCAAGGTGCTGATCGCTGAGCGGGTCAAGCACGTCAATCGCGTCAAGGGGCTGTTGTTTTCCCAAGGCGTCTCCGGTTACGAACCGATGCGCCGCGATCGACGCCAACGGCTCGACGAGTTGACGACGGGCGACGGCCGCCCCTTGCCGGTGCATCTCAAGACCCAGATCGGTCGCGAACTCGATCGCCTCGAACTGCTGCTTGATCAAATCAAGCAGGCGGAGGCCGAGCGCGACGCGCTGCTCGCCGCGCCACAAGCCGCCGAGCCGTCGGCGGCGGGCAGGATGTTGCTCGAATTCAAGGGCATCGGGGCCGAGTTCGCCGCCGGCCTGTGGTTGGAGGCGCTATTCCGCCACTTTAGCAATCGCCGCCAACTCGCGTCTTACGCGGGGCTGGCGCCGACGCCCTGGCAAAGCGGCTCGGTCGATCGCGAGCAGGGCGTTTCCAAGGCCGGGAATCCGCGATTGCGAACCACCCTCATCCAGCTTGCCTGGCTCTGGCTGCGCCATCAGCCGCAATCGGCGCTGGCCCGGTGGTTCAATGAACGGGTCAACCGCAATGGCGGCCGCATGAAGAAGTCGGCCATCGTCGCGCTGGCGCGCAAGCTGCTGGTGGCGCTGTGGAAATATGTCACCGCCGGCGTCGTCGTCGAGGGAGCCGTGATGAAATCCGCTTGACGAGAAACGCTCATCAGATCTTCGAATCTTCCAGGACCCGATCAGTTCTGGCGGATCCGGGTGGACGAACCGACCAATCCCCATGGCTTGAAATGCCGAAAATGAGAATGGTTTCGTCCTCCTGAGCCCCTGCCCGCCGCAAGATGGCGTAACGGGCCGGCGCCCGCGGCTCTGGCGCGGAAGGGCGGTCATCCCTCAGAATGATGGTGTGAACCGACGGAGTCGGGCTTGGGCCTGCTCCAAGCATCGAGAGGGACGGCCATGGACTACTATGCCGGAATCGACGTTTCTTTGGAAGCCTCCAGTGTCTGCGTCGTGGATGCGAGCGGCAAGGTCATACGAGAGGCGAAAGTCCTGAGCGAACCGGAAAACCTGATTGGCTGGTTCAAGGAGCTTGGGCTCGAATTGACGCGCATTGGGCTGGCGGCGGGCCCTTTGTCGCAATGGCTTTATGCGGCGATGAAGAAAGAAGGCTTGGCGGTGGAATTGCTGGAGACGCGGCACGTGCATGACGCCCTCAAGGCGATGCCGGTCAAGAGCGATCGCAACGACGCGCGGGGGATCGCGCAATTGATGCGGCTGGGCTGGTTCCGTCCGGTTCACTGCAAGTCAATGGCGGCACAGGAAGTGCGCGCGCTGCTGACGGCGCGCAAATTGGTTCAGTCGAAGCTGATCGACATTGAGATGAGCCTGCGCGGCATATTGCGCGGTTTTGGCCTGAAGATTGGGAAAACGAACCCGAACCGCTTCGGCCTTCGGGTCGAGGAGTTGGTCGCGGGCCATCCGACGCTGGAGATCATCGGGAAGGCCTTGCTGGCGGCGCATGAGGTTTTGCTGCGCGAGTTTAAAGGCTTTGAAAAGCGAGTGAGGCAACAGGCGCGCCAGGATGAGCGCGTGCGCCTGATGATGTCGGCGCCGGGCGTCGGATCCATCGTGGGTTTGACCTATGTCGCGGCGATCGACGATCCGGCCAGGTTCAAATCGTCCAAGCAGGTGGGGCCGCATTTCGGCCTGACGCCAAAGCGATATCAATCCGGCGAGACGGATTACAGCGGGCGGATCAGCAAGATCGGCGATGTTTCGGTGCGCACGGCGCTCTACGAGGCCGCTAACGCGATTCTGACCAAACCGCTCAAGGGTGCGTCAGCGCTGAAAAGCTGGGGGATGAAATTGGCCAAGCGCGCGGGCATGGCCAAGGCCAAGGTGGCGGTCGCGCGCAAGTTGGGCGTCATCCTGCACCGCATGTCGGTCGACGGAACGAAGTTTGCCGACAAAGCGGGCTCTTCCAAGCCGGCCGCCGCATAACGGAGAACGGAAACCAAGGATTTCGGGCGGGTCGCGACACCAGCCTTCCCGAAGCGAAGTCCCCTCGCCGGGACGATGGAAGAGGTCAGACCGCATACCCAGACGTGGCGGCGACGATCACGCGCAATGAGATTGGTCGGCCTCCTCCTCATCTAATACCATCAGGTGGCGGTCGTGTGCCGACCACGGACAGAAGAGTGACCCGGCGAAGAGATGACGCAAAAAGGGATTGACAGTTCTAGGCCCGTTACAGAAGTCAGGGTATATCTTGTAAATTAACATCATTCGCCGCGGCCCCAAGATGGGGATGGATTCCGCAACGCCGAGATCTCCGCCTCGTCCATCCACGCTGACCTCACAATCGCTCGATGATTTCGACGCCCTCGGGAAGGCCTTCACGGTTTATGGCGACCGCATAGTCGGAGAATCTGCGCGCAGGCGGCAAGTTGCCGAGGCCCTTATCGTCGAGGTCACGCCATGCGCCATCGACGGCCCGGCCGACCTTAACGCGATCGAACAAGGCATGCGCTGGGGCTTTGCCGAGCACCGAGCCGTGCTTGAACACGATCAACTTACGCGTCGACATTTCGCCGCGCGCCGCTGAATGGTCGTGCTCAAATATGGTCTCAAGCGCTTCAAACAACAGCGCGAGGTCGGCCTCAGAAAAGCCGGTCTGCCCGGCGAGGCTGGCAGAGATGAATCCATGCGCCCGGTAAAGCCCATAGGGCACGATGTGCTTGCGTCCCATCGTGCGGTTTTCGGTGCGCTCATTGCTGTCGTCGCCGGCGTGCCGTTCCGTCCTTTCCTTCTCGTTGGTGGCGGCCATGCGGGTAATGGAGATCTCCACCGGCTGAATCGGCTCTACCGACTGCGCGAAGGTGATCTGCACGGGGCCGCGCACCTGTCCGCAATTAATGCCGGTCGACATGACGGCGCCGAAGGTGCGCACATCGAAGAAGTTGTCACACATGAACTTCTTCAATGCGCCCGCTTCGGCGTCGTCCTTCGGGTTGAGCTTTGCCTCTTTGTCAAGCTTAGCGTCGGCGGGTCGCAAAGCCTTGTAGGCCTTGCGGTGCTGATCGTTGAGGATCGCGCCTTCCTGCACATAGATGTGGTATCGGTCCTTCCCCGCGTGGACGAGCGCGACATAATTGCGAATCTTGCGCTTCAGGCTGACGTCGGTGACCAGGCCGTGGTTAGTCTCCGGGTCGAGGCGCGGCAGATTGCCGGCGTCCGGGTCGCCGTTGGGATTGCCGCGCGTCACGTCGAACAGGAGTACAAAATCGTAACGGTTTGCGAGTGTGGTCATTGGCTGTGGCCCTCTGCGGCGGGCGCATCCTGCGATTTGGAGCGGAAGAAATCGTTGCGCTGGTGATAATATCCAAGGCCGAACAGAGCCTGCTGCGCGGCGCTCAGCGCGGCGGGGAATGGGTCGTCGGCGGGGTCCATCAGGTCCATGATCGCGCCGACCTGCGTTTCTAGATTGACCTTGCGGCCCCGCGAGGCCTTGCCCACTTTGGAGAGATGGTTGGCGGAGCCATGCTCGAGCAGCGCAAAAACCTTGCGAGGCTGCGCAGAGGCGGAGGCGTAGAACTTGTCCTTGACGGTCGCGTTGACCCTTGGACCGAGCGCGGCCGATTGGACGTGCTCGTAGACGGCGAACAACCGGCCAAGCAGATAGCCCTTGTCCCTATTGTCGGGGTCGAGCGCCACGAGAGCCTTCTCCTTATTGAAATTGCGGATGAGAACGGCTTTGAGCATGCTGACGCGCAGGGCTGATACGTCGCCATCCGCCCGCAACCGCATGAGGATCGTGGCCAGCAGCGTCTGCGGATAGCGCGTGCCCGCGAGGATGGCGCGCAGCCACTCCCCCGCGAGATTGGGCGGCACGTTTTCGCGCTTGCCCAGCACCGCAGTTTCGGCGAGATATTTCCATAGTGCGGGCTGGGCGTCGCGCGGCGGCGGCTTGATCCGCGTGTCCTCGAGATAGCGCCGATAGTTCGCGGCGATCGCGCCGAAACTGTCGTCGAGATAGAAGCGGATCGACAACCGCGCAGCGTTGGGGGCGAGCGCAAGGACATGGAAGCGGACGTCTTTTTCGAGCGCGGGATCGATCTGGGTGAGCGGCCTGCCTTGTCGGATCATGTCGATCTTGGCGCCG